>NZ_JAANOW010000004.1:300000-468656 GCF_011758805.1 Mycolicibacterium fluoranthenivorans
CCATATCGTTCTGGTCGGCCTCGGCGTGGTTGGTGTAGCAGACATCGACGCCCATCGGCAGGCCGAGCAGCTTGCCGCAGAAGTGATCTTCCAAACCGGCGCGGATGATCTGCCTGCCGTCGTACAGGTACTCCGGGCCGATGAACCCGACCACCGTATTGACCAACAGCGGCTGCAGGTCACGCGCGACGGCGTAGGCCCGGACCTCCAGCGTCTGCTGGTCGACGGGCTTGCCGCCCACCCCGAGATGCGTGTGCGAACTCAACGCCGAGCCCTGCCCGGTCTCCAGGTACATCACGTTGTCGCCCACGGTGCCGCGATGCAGCGAGCGTGCCGCCTCATTGCCCTCCCGCAGCAGCTTGATGTCCACCCCGAATGCCGAGTTGGCGCCCTCGGTGCCGGCGATCGACTGGAACACCAGATCGACGGGGACGCCCTCTTCGATCAGCCCGATGGTCGTGGTGATGTGCGACAGCACGCACGACTGCGCCGGAATGTCGTAGCGGGCCCGGATCGAGTCCAGCAGGTACAGCAGATCCGCTGTGGCATGCGGTGAATCGGTTGCGGGGTTGATGCCGATGACGGCGTCACCACACCCCAGCAGCAGCCCGTCGAGCACCGCCGCGGCGATTCCGCGCGGGTCGTCGGTCGGATGGTTCGGCTGCAGCCGGGTGGCCAGGGTGCCCGGCGCGCCGACGGTCGTCCGGAACGCCGCGGTGACCTCCGTGGCGGCGGCGACCGCGATCAGATCCTGATTGCGCATGATCTTGCTGACCGCTGCGGCCATCTCGGGCGTGACCCCGGCTGTGACGGAAGCGATCCGCTGCGGACCGTCGTCACGAGAGGCGTTGTCCAGCAGCCAGTCCCGGAATCCACCCACGGTCAGATGCGAAATGGCCGAGAAGGCCTCGCGGTCGTGGGTGTCGATGATCAGCCGGGTCACCTCGTCGGTGTCGTAGGCCACCACCTCCTCGTCGAGGAAAGTCTGCAACGGGAGGTCAGCCAAAGTCCATGCGGCAGCGGCCCTCTCAGCATCGGACTCGGCCGCGCACCCGGCAAGCTGGTCCCCGGAGCGCAACGGCGTCGCCTTCGCCATGACCTCGACGAGGCCGTCGAAGGTATAGCTGGTCCCGGAGACTTGCTGCCGGTAGATCATTTGAGTTCACTCTCCGCTTTGGCCAGCATCGCGAACTCTTCGTCGGGTGAGTTCGCCACCAGTCGATGCCGGCTGTACACCGCGAAGTATCCCATGAACGCGGCGAAGACGCCGAGGCAAGAGAGCGCGGCGATACTGTCGACCAGGAAGGTCGCGATGACCGCGAGTACCGCGACGACGAGCGCGAACCCGGTGGTGACAGCTCCACCGGGCGTGCGGTACGGCCGGCGCATCTGCGGTTCACGCCAGCGCAGCACGATGTGGCTGACCATCATCAGCACGTAGCTCAGCGCGGCCCCGAAGACCGCCATGTTGAGCAGCAGCGCACCCTCACCCGTCAGCGACAGCGCGAAGCCGATGACACCGGGAACGATCAGCGCCAGCGTCGGCGCCTTGCGAGAGTTGGTGACAGACAATCGGGTTGGCAGGTAGCCGGCACGAGACAGGGCGAACAGCTGCCGGGAGTAGGCGTAGATGATGGAGAAGAAGCTGGCGATCAACCCGGCCAGGCCGATGTAGTTGACCACCTTCGCGGCCGCACCGTCGCCGAGGGCCTCCACCAGCGGGTTGCCCGAGGACGACATCTGCTCGGCGCCGCCGGCACCGGTGGCCAGGACCAGCACCACCGCGCAGCTGACCAGCAGCACCGTGATCGCGGCGATGATGCCGCGCGGGACGTTGCGCTCGGGATCGGCGGTCTCCTCGGCGGCCAGCGGCACACCTTCCACGGCAAGGAAAAACCAGATGGCGAAGGGGATCGCGGCCCAGATGCCCATGTAACCGTGTGGCAGGAACGCCGAGGATCCCACCGCATCCGAGGGTGCGATATCGGTCAGGTTGGCGGCGTCGAACTGCCCGGCGGCGAAGACGGCGAAGACGACCAGTCCGACCAGCGCGATGGCGGTGATGACGAACATCACCTTCAGCGCCTCACCGACACCGGACAGGTGGATACCGATGAAAAGCACATAGGCGGCCAGATAGACCCACCAGCCGTCGGTGATGCCGAACAGCCCGAGCGATTCGACATAGGCGCCGATGAACGTCGCGATGGCCGCGGGTGCGATCGCGTATTCGATGAGAATGGCTGTGCCGGTGGCGAATCCGCCCCATGGACCGAGTGCGCGGCGGGCGAAGGTGTAGCCGCCGCCGGCGGCCGGCAACGCCGAGGACAGCTCGGCCATGCCGAGCACCAGCGCCAGGTACATCGCGGCGATCACCACTGCGGCGATAGCCAATCCGCCGAATCCCCCTTGGGCCAGACCGAAATTCCAGCCCGAGTAGTCGCCCGAGACGACATAGCTGACGCCCAGACCGGCCAGCAGAACCCAGCCGGCGCTACCCGATTTGAGCTGCCGCTGCTGCAGATAACTGGCGCTCTCGAGGTGCTCCTCCACTGCGCCGTGACTTGTCGTCACTTCCCACTCCCTTGGTTTTCTCTCTCGGGGCCGCACCTCAGCCGATACACCGGCGATGGGGCCGACGGGCGACACTTCGCGCCCAAAAGGTAGTTTTTCCAACCTTTAAAATAGTGTGACGTATGCCCCGGTTCTTGTCTAGCGCAACCGCGGTTCACACCCCGAGCCGGGGACTCGGGGTGCGAACCTTCAGTGACTCGTCAGGATCGTCGTTTCCTCGCGCAAGCGCTCGTCAGGATCGTCGTCTCCTCGCGCGAGCGCTCGTCAGAAGAAGCCGGCGGCGTTTTCGCTGTAGCTGACCAGCAGGTTCTTGGTCTGCTGGTAATGATCGAGCATCATCTTGTGGTTCTCCCGGCCGATACCGGACTGCTTGTACCCACCGAACGCCGCATGCGCCGGATACTGGTGATAACAATTCGTCCACACCCGACCAGCCTTGATATCACGACCCGCCCGATACGCGGTATTACCGCTACGACTCCACACCCCCGCACCCAACCCATACAACGTGTCATTGGCCTGCGCGATCGCATCCGCATAATCAGTGAACGACGTCACCGCCACCACCGGCCCGAAAATCTCCTCCTGGAAAATCCGCATCTTGTTATGCCCGGTGAAAATCGTCGGCGCCACATAAAAACCACCACCCAGATCCCCACCAAGCTCCGCACGCTCACCACCAGTGAGCACCTGAGCACCCTCACCCTTACCGATCTCGATATACGACAGAATCTTCTCCAACTGATCATTGGAGGCCTGCGCACCGATCATCGTCTCAGTATCAAGAGGATCCCCCTGACGCACCGCCTTCGTCCGGATCGCCGCCAACGCCAAAAACTCGTCATAAATATCAGCCTGAATCAACGACCGCGACGGACACGTACACACCTCACCCTGATTCAGGGCGAACATCGTGAACCCCTCCAACGCCTTATCCTGATACGCGTCATCGCTCGCCAACACATCACTGAAGAAAATGTTCGGCGACTTCCCACCGAGCTCCAGGGTCACCGGGATCAGGTTCTGGCTGGCGTACTGCATGATCAACCGGCCCGTCGTCGTCTCCCCGGTGAACGCGATCTTCGCGATCCGATTCGACGACGCCAACGGCTTACCCGCCTCCACCCCGAAACCATTCACAATGTTCACCACACCGGCAGGCAACAAATCCCCGATGACCTCGAACAGATACAGAATCGACGCCGGAGTCTGCTCAGCCGGCTTGAGCACCACCGCATTACCCGCCGCCAACGCCGGCGCCAACTTCCACACCGCCATCAAAATCGGGAAATTCCACGGGATGATCTGGCCCACCACACCCAACGGCTCATGAAAGTGATACGCCACGGTGTCCTCATCGATCTGCGACAACGACCCCTCCTGCGCGCGCAGCACACCGGCGAAATACCGGAAATGATCCACCGCCAACGGAATATCAGCATTCAGCGTCTCCCGGACCGGCTTACCGTTATCCCAGGACTCCGCCACCGCGATCGACTCCAGATTCTCCTCAATCCGATCCGCGACCCTATTCAAGATCACCGCCCGCTCCGCCGGACTGGTCTTACCCCACCCCGGGGCCGCCGCATGCGCGGCATCCAACGCCGCCTCCACATCAGCCTCATCCGAACGCGGAATCTCACAGAAAACCTGCCCCGTCACCGGCGTCGGGTTCTCGAAATACCGGCCGGCCACCGGGGCCACCCACTGCCCACCGATGAAATTGCCATAACGGGACTTAAACGACATCAAAGCGCCTTCAGTACCCGGGCGCGCGTAAACGGTCACAGTTGACCTCCTGCTCGATGAATGACTGTGTCGGTCGTCACTCAAGCTAGTTTGCAACCCGTTGCAACACGGTTGGGGAATTTCGCAACGTTGGTGCAACGTCAGGACAGCGCGGAGTCCAGCGCGGTGAGATGCCCGCGGATATGGGCGCGCGTGAGTTCGTCGGCGCCGTGGTGATCATGCAATGTCTGCCAGCCGTGCCGGTCATCGCGGGCCTCGGGAAGGTCCAACCAGCGTCGCAGGGCGCGCGAATCCCCGGCTGAACTGGCTGCCAGCACCGCCCCTCGCACGCTGGTGCTCAGCTCCGTGCGCAGGCGTGCCACGGCCGGTGAGCCGGATCGCGGCAGCAGCAATCCGGTGTAGTTGTCCAGGGCGGCGTCGATGTCGCCACGGCGCAAGGCGGCGAACACCTCGCCCATATCGCTGTCCATCGGAGCGAGCAGCCGGTACGGCCGCGATCCGATCGTGTCGGTGCCGACGATGCGGCGCAGGCGCGACAGCTCGGCGCGGATGGTGACGGCGTCGAGCTCGCGCTCGTCGAGCAGCACCGCGAGGTGATCGCTGCTGAGCCCCTCCGAATGCTGGAGCAACAACACCAGGATCTCGGCGTGCCGGCCGGACAGCTGCTGAGACCGCGTCCGCCCCCGTTCGTCGACGGTGTGCCAGGACGGCCGGTCCGCCCCCAAGACCGTGAGACGGCCGACCGAGTCGGCCGGGACGGCGGGTGTCTGGCTGTAGGACAAGGCAAGTCGGTGTTCCACGGCGACGGCGGTGGCACGCACCAGCGCCAAGGTCTGCGCCGACCCGATCGAGGAACCGCCGGTGAGGTCGATGCTGCCGATCGGCAGGCCGGTCACCGGATCGTGCACCGGCACCGCCGTGCACGTCCACGGCCGGACCAGCCGGGAAAAGTGCTCGTGCCCGTCGATCTGCACCTCACGATCGAGGGCCAGCGCGGTGCCCGGAGCATTGGTCCCTGCGCCCTGTTCGCTCCAGTCGGCGCCGGGAACGAAGTTCATCGCGGCCACCTTGCGGCAGGCCTCGGCGTCCCCCTCGACCCACAGCATGGTGCCGTCGGCGGCGGTGACGGCCACGACGACCCCGGAGTCGACGGCGTAGTCCACCAGTAGCTTGCGGATCACCGGGAGAGCCACCGCCAACGGGTGACCGTTTCGCAGTTCCGACAGCCGCACGGCCGCCGCCGCTTCCCTGGCGCCGCGGTCGGGGTCGACGCCGATCGCCAGGCTGCGCTGCCAACTCTCCGCAACGAACCGCCGAAGGGGCTTCTGACCAGCGACGATAAGTTCGTGGACGGGACGCGCGGAATCGGCCGGCGCCTCGGGCGACGGCTTCACCGACCTCATCTTGTCTGCCACGACGTTCACGCTCCTGACGCCAGTGCCAACTACTCGCTGACCATCGGGCCTTCGGGCCACAATACCTGCACGTCAGGGCCGCCGACGGAGAATCGTGCGTGGCAGTGTGGGCCGTGGGCACCGAATTCGCCCGGATCGCGTGCACATCCCCCACACTCGGCACATCGGTCGAGCGCGTGAAAGGAGCCGTGCCGATGCGCGGAGGCAGCGCGCACCACGAGGCGATCCCGGCGGGCGGTCCGCACGATTCCGGCTCGGCGACCACCCGTGGCCGTGCACCGCTCAGAGAACCTTCTTCACCACGCTCGACTTCAATTGCATCTGCCCGAAACCGGGCACCTTCGCATCGATGTCGTGGTCGCCGACGCCGTCCGTGATGAGGCGGATGCCGCGCACCTTGGTGCCGATCTTGACGACCCCACCACCGGCACCCTTCACCTTCAGACTCTTGACGATGGTCACGGTGTCGCCATCGGCGAGCGGGTTGCCCACCGAGTCGAGGACCACACCGCCCGACGCATCACCCGACACGCTGGCATCGTCCGCCCCTGGTGCCCACTCGTAGGCACACATCGAGCAGACCAGGAGTGCACCGGACTCGTAGGCGAACTCACTCGCACACGCCGGACACGGCGGCAGAACGTCAGACATTGAACCGGAACTCCACCACGTCCCCGTCGGCCATCACGTAGTCCTTGCCCTCCATGCGGACCTTGCCCGCTGCCTTGGCCGCCGCCATCGAGCCGGCCGCGATCAGGTCGTCGAACGACACGATCTCGGCCTTGATGAAGCCCTTCTCGAAGTCGGTGTGGATCACGCCGGCCGCCTTCGGGGCGGTGTCGCCGCGGTGGATCGTCCACGCCCGCGCCTCTTTCGGCCCGACCGTCAGGTAGGTCTGCAGATTCAGCGTGTGAAAACCGGCCCGCGCCAACGCATCCAGGCCACGCTCGGTCTGCCCGATGGACTCCAGCAGCTCGGCGGCGGACTCGTCGTCGAGCTCGATGAGCTCCGACTCGATCTTGGCGTCCAGGAACACCGCATCGGCCGGGGCCACCAACGCCCGCAATTCCGCCTGCTTGGCCGGATCGGTGAGCACCGTCTCATCGGCGTTGAAGACGTAGAGGAACGGCTTGGTGGTCATCAGGTTCAGCTCGCGCAGCAACGAGACATCCGACCCCGCCGCGAACAGCGTCTTGCCGGAATCCAGCACGGCCTGCGCAGCCACGGCCGCGTCCAACACGGCCTTGCGGTCCTTGTTGGTGCGCGCTTCCTTCTCCAGCCGCGGGATCGCCTTCTCCAGCGTCTGCATATCCGCCAGGATCAGTTCGGTCTCGATGACCTCGATATCCGAACGCGGGTCGACCCTGCCGTCGACATGCACGACGTCGTCGTCGGCGAAGACCCGCACCACCTGACAGATGGCATCGCACTCGCGGATGTTGGCCAGGAACTTGTTACCCAGCCCGGCGCCCTCAGAGGCGCCTTTGACGATGCCGGCGATATCGACGAACGTCACCGGCGCCGGGACCAGCTTCTCCGATCCGAAGATCTCGGCCAGCTCGCCGAGGCGCGGATCGGGCAGCGCCACGACCCCTTCGTTCGGTTCGATCGTCGCGAACGGATAGTTGGCGGCCAGCACGTCATTCCGGGTCAACGCATTGAAGAGCGTCGACTTGCCCACGTTCGGTAGTCCGACGATTCCCAGGTTCAAGCTCACGGACTCCAGAGTCTAGAGGTTGTGACGGGCACGCCAGCGCGTGCTGGCAGCGCGTGGGCAGTAACAGCCGGTACGGTCAACATGTGTCAGGTCAGCCCGCAGAGCCGACGGATGCGGTGGTCGACCGCTCCGCGCTCCCCCGCATTCCGGGGTTGCCGTGGTGGAGTGCCGTGGTGATCGCGGTGATCTTCACCGCCATCGGTATCGCCTTCGACGCCGGTACAGGCACCAAAGAGCTCGGCGCCGTCTTCGCGACGTGCTACGTGCTCGGTTGTCTGCTGGCGGTGCTCGCGGTGCGCCAGTCCGCGGTATTCACCGCCGTCATCCAGCCCCCGCTCCTCCTGTTCGTCGCCGTTCCCACCGCCTACTTCCTGTTCCACAGCGCGGAGATCAGCGGTATCAAGGACATCCTGATCAACTGCGGTTACCCGCTGATCGAGCGGTTCCCGCTGATGTTCTTCACCTCGGCAGCCGTGCTGATCATCGGGATGGTGCGCTGGTACCTCAGCGCGTCGAACAAGCGGCTGTGGCCGGATAAGCCGGCGGCGCACGTCACCGCCGCCGCGGCGGCGGCCACTCCCGCACGGCGGGTCGCCCGCCGCTTCGCGCAGACATCGGTCACCGACGACGCCGAGCCGGCCGACGAGGTCCCGCCGCGGCGCAGTTCGGCGCGCCGGCTCAGCCGGGAGGCCCCGCCGTCCACCGCGTCCACCGCGCGCCGCAGCGGCCGGCCCAGTGCACCGTCGCGGTCCCGCCACACCCGGCCGCCCGAGAACGACATCGCCGCGTCGGCGGCAGCCGCGGACCGCCGCGAGCGGATGGCGGCCAGCGAACGTCCGGCCCGGAGCCGTCGGGAGGCCGAGCAGCCCATCGATCCGGCCCGCCAGCCGCGCCGTCCTCGCCCGTCCGGTCGGGATCCGCGCCGCAGCGCGCCGAGTCCCTACGAACCGGCCGAGTACTACGAACGGCCGAGACGCCCGGAACCTCAGGACGCCTACGAGCGGTACGGACGCGAGCCGCGGGAGGCGCGTTACGACGAGCGCCAGCGCCCGCCCGCGGGCACCAGCCATCACCCGGTGTCACGAGTGCGGTATCGCAGCAGCGACGAGGATCCCCGCCCGCGAAACTCGCACCGGCGTGACGACGAACCCTGGGAAGACCGCTAGGAACGCGGCGGACGGATCTCGCGCGGCAGCGCGAACACCAGCGTCTCGTTCGCGGTGGTGACCGGCTGCACGGTGCCGTAGCCGTACTCGGCCAGCCGGTCCAGCACGCCCCGCACCAGGATCTCGGGTACCGACGCTCCAGAGGTCACACCGATGGTCGTGACACCGGAGAACCAGGCCGGGTCGATATCGTCGGCGTAGTCCACCAGGTAGGCAGTCTGCGAGCCGGCGTTCAGCGCCACCTCGACCAGGCGTACCGAGTTCGATGAGTTCTTCGACCCGACCACGATCACCAGTTCGCATTCCGGCGCCATCGCCTTCACCGCGACCTGGCGGTTCTGGGTGGCGTAGCAGATGTCGTCGCTGGGCGGATCCTGCAGCGTCGGGAACTTCTCCCGCAGCCGGCGCACCGTCTCCATGGTCTCGTCGACACTCAGCGTGGTCTGGGACAGCCAGATGACCTTGTTCGGATCGCGCACCGTGACCTTGTCGACGGCATCCGGGTTGTCGACCACCTGCACGTGGTCGGGGGCCTCACCGGCGGTGCCGACCACCTCCTCGTGGCCTTCGTGGCCGACCAACAGGATGTCGTAGTCGTCGCGGGCGAACCGCTTGGCCTCGTTGTGCACCTTCGTCACCAGCGGGCACGTCGCGTCGATGGTCCTCAGATTGCGCTCGGCGGCCTCGATGTGCACGGTCGGCGCGACGCCGTGCGCGGAGAACACGACGATGGCACCTTCGGGCACCTCATCGGTTTGCTCGACGAAGATCGCGCCGGCCTTGGCCAGCGTGTCCACGACGTAGCGGTTGTGCACGATCTCGTGTCGCACGTAGATCGGCGCGCCATGCTTCTCCAGCGCGCGCTCGACGGTTTCGACGGCGCGGTCGACACCCGCGCAGTAGCCACGCGGTTCGGCCAGCAGGACGCGTTTGCCGGCCACACCCGAACTCACCGAGCTCGTGGCGCCCGGGATACCCATGTTGACAGTTGGCGGCATCCTTCAAGGGTACTTACCTGCCGCGGCGCAGGGCCAGCCGTAGGCTGGCACCCATGTCGACAGCACCGTATGGAGTCCGACTGCTGGTGGGTGTAGCGGTGACCGCCCTGGATGAGACCCGCAAGCTCCCGCAGACCATCCTCGCGTACCCGATGACGGTGGCCAGTCAGCTCGCACATCTGGTGATGAAAGTGCAGCAGGACGTCGCCGATCTGGTGATCCGCGGTGACGAAACGCTGGAGGAGCTGTTCCCGCCGAAGGACGAGCAGCCCGAGTGGGCCACCTTCGACGAGGACCTGCCCGACGACCCCGATGAGCCCGTCTACGAGGTTCCCGTCAACCGCGCCACGGGGTCACCGGTCGCCAGCCGATCCGAAGGCCGGTTCGCGCTGTACAGCGAAGGCGAGCCCGAACGTGCCGCCGACACCCCTGCCCCGCACACACCGGCCCCGGGCACCAACGGCTCGGCCCCGTCCGTCGTCACCGAACTCGGCTACGACGCGCTGACGCTGGCCCAGCTGCGCGCGCGGCTGACCTCCCTGAAGGTCGACGATCTGGAGACCCTGCTGGCCTACGAGGAAACCACCAAGGCCCGCGCCCCGTTCCAGACGCTGCTCGCCAACAGGATCACCCGCGCGACGGCCAAGTGAGCGATCCGGGCCAGTCACCGGAGAATCCCTGGCCGGTTCGCGCCGTGGCCACCCGGGTGGCCAAGTGGATCGACCGCCTCGGCATGGTGTGGGTCGAGGGCCAGATCGCCCAGCTGACCATGCGTCCCGGCTCTGGCACCGCCTTCATCGTGCTGCGGGACCCGGCCGCCGACATGTCACTGACGATCACGTGCCCGCGGGACCTGGTGGCGAACGCGCCGGTGAAACTCGCCGAGGGCACCCAGGTGATCGTCTACGGCAAGCCGGCGTTCTACACCGGGCGCGGCACGTTCTCCCTTCGGGTGACCGATATCCGCGCGGTCGGCATCGGTGAGCTGCTGGCCCGCATCGACCGGCTGCGCCGGCTGCTGGAGGCCGAGGGTCTGTTCGACCCACGCCTGAAACGCCCGATTCCGTTCCTGCCCAGCACCATTGGTCTCATCACCGGCCGCGCCTCGGCCGCCGAGCACGATGTCATCGCGGTGGCATCGGCCCGCTGGCCCGCCGTGCGGTTCGCGGTACGCAACACCGCCGTGCAGGGACCCAATGCGGTGGCGCAGATCGTCGAGGAACTCAAGGCGCTGGATGCCGACCCCGAGGTGGACGTCATCGTGCTGGCCCGCGGCGGCGGCAGCGTCGAGGACCTCCTGCCGTTCTCCGACGAAACCCTGTGCCGCGCCATCTCGGCGTGCACCACCGCGGTGATCAGCGCGGTGGGCCACGAACCGGACAACCCGCTGTGCGATCTGGTGGCCGACCTGCGCGCCGCGACCCCGACCGACGCCGCCAAACGGGTGGTACCCGACGCCGTCGCCGAACAGGCGCTGGTGAACGAGCTGCGCCGCCGCGGCGCCCACTCGCTGCGGCACTGGGTGCACCGCGAACAGCACCTCATCGACCAGCTCCGCACCCGGCCGGTGCTGGCGCAGCCCTGGCTGGCCCTGGATGCGCGGACCGAGGAGGTGCAGCGGGCCCGTTCCGCCGCGCGCCGCGATATCAACCGGATGATCGCCGGCGAGAGCGATCGTTTGGAGCACCTGGCCGCGCGGCTGTCGACCCTGGGCCCGGCGGCCACCCTGGCCCGCGGGTACGCGGTGGTTCAAGTCCTGACCGGGCAGACGCACGTTCTGCGGTCCATCACCGACGCCCCGGCGGGTACCCGGCTCCGGGTCCGTGTCGCCGACGGCGCAGTCATCACCATCAGCGAGGGATCAGATGAAGCCCATTAGTCAGTTGGGATACGAAGAGGCACGCGACGAACTGGTCGAGGTGGTACGCACCCTCGAGCAGGGTGGACTCGACCTCGACGCTTCGCTCAAGCTCTGGGAAAGGGGCGAGGAGCTGGCCAAACGATGTGAGGAACACCTGGCCGGAGCCCGCAAACGAGTGGCGGACGCGCTCGGCGCGAACGCGCCTGACGAGGAGTGATCGCGCCATCGGTCGGCCCCGGCTTTCGCGGCGGGGTTTAGAATTGGAACACGTTTCATTTATGCTCTGGGCATGGGTGACGCATCACTGACGACTGACCTCGGCCGCGTTCTGGTGACGGGAGGCTCCGGCTTCGTCGGCGCCAACCTGGTGACCACCCTGCTGGAGCGGGGACACGAGGTGCGCTCGTTCGACCGGGCGCCCTCTCCCCTGCCGGATCATCCGAACCTGCAGACCGTCGTCGGCGACATCACCAACACCGATGACGTCGCCAAGGCCGTGGCCGGCATCGACACCGTCATGCACACCGCGGCGATCATCGATCTGATGGGCGGCGCGTCGGTCACCGAGGAGTACCGGCAGCGCAGTTTCTCGGTGAACGTCGAAGGCACCAAGAACCTGGTGCGCGCCGGACAAGCCGCGGGTGTGCAGCGGTTCGTCTACACGGCGTCCAACAGTGTGGTGATGGGCGGTCAGGACATCGTCCACGGCGACGAAACCCTGCCCTACACCAACAGGTTCAACGACCTGTACACCGAAACCAAAGTGGTGGCCGAGAAGTTCGTGCTCTCGGAGAACGGGGCGAACGGCGGCATGCTGACCTGCTCCATCCGACCGAGCGGGATCTGGGGCCGCGGCGACCAGACCATGTTCCGCAAAGTGTTCGAGAACGTGCTCGCCGGACACGTCAAGGTGCTCGTCGGCAACAAGAACATCAAGCTGGACAACTCGTACGTACACAACCTGATTCACGGCTTCATCTTGGCCGGACAGCACCTGGTGCCCGGTGGCAGCGCACCGGGCCAGGCATACTTCATCAACGATGCCGAGCCGCTCAACATGTTCGAGTTCGCCCGCCCGGTGCTCGCGGCCTGCGAACGCCCCCTGCCCACGTTCCGGGTGTCCGGCAAGCTGGTGCACAAGGCGATGATGGCCTGGCAGTGGTTGCACTTCAAGTTCGGCATTCCCCAACCGCTGATCGAACCCCTTGCAGTGGAACGGCTTTACCTCAACAACTACTTCTCGGTGGCCAAGGCCGAGCGCGACCTCGGCTACCGGCCGCTGTTCACCACCGAGCAGGCCATGGCCGAGTGCCTGCCGTACTACACCGACTTGTTCCACCAGATGCAGAGCAAGGCCGGCGAGCCCGCCGCGGTGTGACCGCCAGAAACTGGACGAGGCCGGCGACGCTGTAGCGTCCCGGCCTCTGGTTTCTCGCTCGGCATCTACAGAACCGGGGAAACTTGTCTGCCAGGTTACGGTACGGCCCACCGATTCGGCAAAAACCCGGCCTACTTTTGGCGCGCTCGCCCACCGCCGAGAATGGCCCGCAACGTCTGCACGCTGGGAGGACTGGCCGCGGTGGCGACAGCGGCCAGCACCAGGCGCGCGTCGAGCTCCGTGGCAGCCGGTGGCACCACGAAGAGCAACGAGTGCCGGTTGTGGGTGCCCATCAAATAGAGCGTGTCCCGGGCGATCAGCGAATACGCGTCGACGGGCACTGACGTCGAGCCGCGAATGAGCCGGGCCGGCGCCGTGTCCCACCAGATCGGGTCGTAGAGCACCCGGCGCACCGGCCCGATGCGAAGTCCGAGCACCGCCACCAGATCGGCCAATCCCGTACCGAGTTGACGGTCGCTCGGCCACCACGCGCCGGCGACGGTACCTTGCAGTCCCGGGTGGTTGGACAGTGCCAGGCGCGCTATGAGCGCGGCATGCGCATCGTCATCAGCCATCGGCGATGCTCCCGTCTCTGGAGACCGCAGACGGGAGCCGAGAAGGCGGCGCGCGAGGAACCTACGATGACTCCACCCTAGCAAACCCCGCAGACTACCGTGAGGATACGCGCAATACGTTGCTGCGCAACATGATTCACCGACGCTGGGGAGGCTGCCCGACGGAGCGCCAAAGCTGCCGAAACCCTCGATCAGGCGGCGAAATCCCCTAGCATCGACTGCAGGTCGCCAATCGAAGGAGTTGCCTCATGCCCGACGGAAAGCCGAACATCCTCGTGATCTGGGGCGACGATATCGGGATCTCCAATCTCAGCTGCTACAGCCGGGGAATGATGGGTTACTTCACGCCCAATATCGACCGGATCGCCGACGAGGGCATGCTGTTCACCGACTCCTACGGGGAACAGAGCTGCACCGCCGGACGCTCGTCGTTCATCACCGGCCAGAGCGTCTACCGCACCGGGATGAGCAAGGTCGGTATGCCCGGCGTGGACATCGGCCTGCAGAAAGAGGACCCGACGATTGCCGAACTGCTCAAACCGCTCGGCTACGCCACCGGCCAGTTCGGCAAGAACCATTTGGGTGATCTCAACAAGTTCCTGCCCACCGCACACGGCTTCGACGAGTTCTTCGGCAACCTCTACCACCTCAACGCGGAGGAGGAGCCCGAGCACGAGGACTACCCCACCGCCGAGGAGGCCCCGATGCTGCGCAAGGCGCTGCTGCCGCGCGGTGTCATCCACTCCTGGGCCACCGACGAGGACAGCGGCGAGGTCGACGAACGGTACGGCCCGGTGGGCAAACAGCGCATCGAGGACACCGGTCCGCTGAGCGCACTCCGGATGGAGACCATCGACGACGAGACCACCGAGGCATGCGCCGACTTCATCACACGCCAGCACGCCGCGGACACCCCGTTCTTCGTCTGGATGAACATGACCCACATGCACTTCCGGACGCACACCAAACCGGAGAGCCGCGGTCAGGCCGGGCGCTGGCAGTCTCCGTATCACGACACGATGATCGATCACGACCGCAACGTGGGCACGCTGCTGGACCTGCTCGACGAGTTGGGCCTCGCCGAGGACACCATCGTCATCTACTCCACGGACAACGGTCCGCACGCCAACAGCTGGCCGGACGGCGCCACCACCCCATTCCGCAGCGAGAAGGCCACCAACTGGGAGGGCGCCTTCCGGATCCCGGAACTGATCCGCTGGCCCGGAAAGATCAAGGCCGGGTCGGTCTCGAATGAGATTGTGCAGCATCATGACTGGCTGCCCACCTTCCTGGCGGCCGCGGGTGACCCGGACATCGTCGACAAGCTCAAGGCGGGGCACACCGCCGGGGACGAGACCTTCAAGGTGCATATCGACGGTTACAACCTGCTGCCGTATCTGACCGGTGAGGTCGACGAGAGCCCACGGCGCGGTCTGATCTACTTCTCCGACGACGGCGATGTGCTCGGCATCCGGTTCGACAACTGGAAGATCGTCTTCATGGAGCAGCGCTGCCAGGGCACGCTCCAGCTGTGGTTCGAACCGTTCACCAAGCTGCGCGCACCCAAGTTGTTCAACCTGCGCACCGATCCGTTCGAACACGCCGATGTCACCTCGAATACCTACTGGGACTGGGTGATAGACCGGCTGTATCTGATGTTCTACGGCTCGGCGCTGGTCAATCGGTTCCTTGAGACGTTCAAGGAGTTCCCGCCGCGGCAGGAGCCGGCGTCGTTCACGATCAACAACGCGGTCGAGGAGCTGGAGAAGTTCCTGGCCAACCGCGGCGGATGAGCCTGCCGTCCTGGAACGACGGCCCCACGAAGTCGGCGATCGTCGACTTCGTGGGCCACGCCGTGAACCTGCCGCCCGAGGACCGCGTCGCGGTGTTCGACAACGACGGCACCCTCTGGGTGGAGAAGCCCGCGTACATCCAGCTGGACTTCCTGGTCCGTCGGCTGGCCGTGCAAGCGGCCGCCGATCCGACGCTGGCGACGAGGCAGCCGTATGCGGCAGCAGCCGCCGGCGATCTCGGTTGGTTCGGCGAGGCCGTCACCAAGCACTACAACGGCGATGATTCCGATCTCAAAGTTCTTGCCGGGGGTCTTCTTTCGGCCTATCAAGGGCTGACGGTCGAGGAGCACGCGGCGCGCGTCTCGGCATTCTTCGCCGAGGCCTCGCACCCCACGCTGGGGCGGCCGTACACCGCGTGCGGGTACGCCCCGATGGTCGAGTTGTTGCGGTATCTGGAGGCGAACGGGTTCACCTGCTACATCGTCTCCGGTGGCGGACGCGATTTCATGCGGCCGGTGACCACCGCCCTGTACGGGATCCCACCCGAGCGTGTGGTGGGCAGCTCGGTGGGCGTCACGTTCACCGGCGGCAGCCTGGTGACAACCGGGCAGCCGGAATTCCTCAACGACGGCCCGGTCAAGCCGGTGCGGATCTGGGACCGGATCGGGCGGCGGCCCATCTTTGCCGCGGGCAACTCCAACGGTGACATCGAAATGCTGCAGTACACCAATGGTTTCCGGCTGCTCGTCCGGCACGACGATGCCGAGCGTGAATTCGACTACACCGCTGGTGCGGAGAAGGCGCTGGATCTGGCCGAGACCGAGAGCTGGACGGTGGCCAGCATCCAGAACGACTGGGCGCACGTCTTTGCCTGACGACCTGGTGTGGATTCCGCCGCAGACGGCGATGCTCGGCTCGAACGAGCACGAGCCCGAAGAAGGACCCGCACACGAGGTCAGCACGGACGGGTTCTGGATCCAGCCCCATCAGGTGACCAATGCGCAGTACGCAGAATTCGTGGCCGACACCGGCTATGTCACCGTCGCCGAACGCCCGGTGGACCCGACGGACTTCCCCGGCGCCCCAGCGGAGAATCTGGTGCCGGGTTCCCTGGTGTTCAGGCGCACTGCCGGGCCCGTCGACCTCCGCCACCTCAGCCAGTGGTGGGTGTGGACGCCCGGCGCCTGCTGGAACCATCCGCGCGGGCCGCGGTCCACATTGGCGGGCCGGGACCGGCACCCGGTGGTGCACATCGCCTTCGAGGACGCACAGACCTACGCCGACTGGGCCGGGCTGACGCTGCCCACCGAAGCGCAATGGGAGACCGCCGCGCGCGGTGGTCTCCCGGGCGCGACGTACACCTGGGGTGACGAACCCGAACGGCCCGGGCAGCGGCTGGCCAACTACTGGCACGGCGAGTTCCCCTACCTCCCCGAAACCGGCTACGGCACCACCCAGCCGGTGGGGAGCTTCCCGCCCAACGACTACGGACTGTTCGATATGGCCGGCAATGTCTGGGAATGGACCGCCGACTTCTACGGCCCTGATCGCGCCGGCACCCCATGCTGCGCGGCCGACAGCTACGACCCCCGCGAACCACAGTTCCAGATCGCGCGCCGGGTGATCAAAGGCGGATCCTTCCTGTGCGCCGACAGCTACTGCATGCGATACCGGCCCGCCGCGCGACGACCCCAGCAGATCGATACCGGCATGAGTCATATCGGCTTTCGCTGCATCAAGGGCTGAGGAATGTGGGCGCGCTCAATCGAACCCCGGTGCGATGAACCGCTCAAGCAGACGCTGCTCGGCAGCCTGGTCGTCGGCCGGCCAGAACAACAACGCCAGCACCACCCGGACTATCCAGCCCGCGGCACCGTGACACCCTTCGCGATGGGCGACCAGCTGAGTCCCCACGAGTTCCGGCTCGGCCGCGCCCGCCGTGCTCGGGCAACTCCTGGGCCGGTTGGATCTACGGATGCAGTGAGCCCAACAGCGTCCATTCGCTAGGGTTGGAACACGTTCTCATTCCCCCGATGGAGGGCCTATGACCGATACCGTGCTGGTAACCGGCGCTTTCGGACTTGTCGGGTCCGCCACCGTGCACCGCCTCGCCGCGGACGGCCGTCGGGTGGTCGCGACCGATCTCGATACGCCCGGCAACCAGAAGGCGGCCGCGGCCCTGCCGGTCGGTGTCACCGTGCGCTGGGCCGATCTGACCGATCCGTCCGCCGTCGGCGCCCTGGTCGCCGATATCACGCCATCGGCCATCATCCACCTGGCCGCCGTCATCCCGCCGTTCATCTACCAGCGCCGCGGACTGGCCGAGAAGGTCAACGTCGGCGCCACCGCAAGCCTGGTGGCCGCAGCCGAAAAGTTGCCTACCCCACCACGTTTCGTTCTCGCGTCCAGCATCGCGGTGTACGGGTCACGCAATCCGCACACCGTCTCGGGCGTACTCACCGCCGATACTCCCGTCCACCCTGCCGACATCTACGGCGACCACAAGGTCAGGGCCGAAGCCCTGGTACGGTCCTCGGCGCTGGACTGGGTGATCCTGCGGCTCGGCGGGGTGCTCACCGTCAATCCGGGCTCCTACATGAAGATGGACAACTTCTACTTCGAGGGCACGCTGCCCACCGACGGGCGCCTGCAGACCGTCGACGTCCGGGATGTGGCACGGGCGTTCGCCGCCGCCACCACCGCCGATGCCGTCGGCGAGACCCTGTTGATCGGCGGTGACGACCACACCCACCGGCTCCTGCAGGGCGACGTGGCACCCGCCATGGCCGCCGCACTGGGATTGGTCGGCGGACTGCCCACCGGCCTCAAAGGTGATCCCCACGATGACGCCGGCTGGTTCAACACCGACTGGATGGACACCACCCGATCCCAGGAAGTTCTTGATTTCCAACGTCATTCGTGGCCGCAGATGCTGATCGAGACGGCCGCGAACGCCGGTATCAAACGTCCACTGCTGCGGTTGGTCGCACCACTGGCCAAGCAGGTCCTGCAACGCCGAACGGCGTACTACGGCACCGGTCAGCGCTATGCCGACCCGTGGCAGGCGATCAAAGCCAAATGGGGCGATCCTCGCCCGGACGGGAGTCAGGCGTGAGCGAAGCGACGGGAAAGGTAGCGATCGTCGTCGGCGGCGCTTCGGGGATCGGCTGGGCGTCGGCCCGGGCGCTGGCCGACGAGGGGTATCGCGTCGTCATCGCCGACCGCAACGCCGAGGGCGCACGGTCCCGCGCCGCCGAACTCGGGGCGCCGCACACCGGTACGGGTGCCGATGTCACCGACGAAGCCTCCATCGCCACACTTTTCGAGCAGACCGAAGGTGTGCACGCGGTGGTGAACTGCGCCGGATTCTCCAATATCGGACTCATCGTGGACATGCCGGCCGAAGATTTCCGGGCAGTCATCGACTGTTGCCTCACCGGGTCGTTCCTCGTCGCCAAGCACGCCGGCCGGCACCTGGCCGACGGTGGCTCACTGGTGTCGATCTCGTCGCTCAACGGCCGCCAGCCGGCGGCCGGGATGAGCGCCTACTGCGCGGCCAAGGCCGGACTCTCGATGCTGACCCAAGTCGCCGCGCTGGAATTGGCGCCGCGCGGCATCCGGGTGAATGCCGTCGCTCCCGGCTTCGTGCACACCCCGCTCACCGAAGGCGCGGCGCTGGTGCCAGGCGTCGTGGAGGAGTACGTGGAGAACACCCCGCTGGGCCGGGCAGGCACCCCCGAGGACATCGCCGAGGCCGTCGTATTCCTCACCAAGGCCTCCTGGCTCACCGGCGAGGTGCTCGATCTCAACGGCGGGTCCCACATGAAGCGCTACCCGGATCTGCTCGGTCACATCATGAAACTCGCGGTCCAGTGATCAGTCCTGTGAAATAGCCGGCGTGGAAACCGAGTTCACCCTCAACCAGAGGCGAGCGCTGGCGATCGCGACGGTCGCCGCGATCGCCTTCGGCGCGTACTTCCTGCGCGGCTATTTCATCCTGATCGTGGTGGCCGCGGTGGTGGCCTACCTGTTCGATCCGATCTACCAGCGTCTGCACAAGAGGTTCGGCACCGGCCTGTCCGCGACCTTCACCTTGCTCGCCGCGCTGGCCATCGTGATCGTGCCGATCGCCGGGGCGGTCGCCATCGGGGTGGTGCAGATCAGCATCATGGTCCGCAGCGTCGCCGACTGGGTGGGCAAGACCGATCTGAGCTCGCTCGGTGACCGATCACTGCGGGCGGTCAACGAACTGCTGGACCGGCTGCCGTTCCTGCAGAGCACGAACATCACCGCGGAGTCCCTGCAGAAATGGGTGGTCAGCTTCGCGCAGCGGGCCGGCCAGTGGGGTCTGGAGTTTCTGCAGGGCGCCGCGGGCGGCCTGTTCGGGGGTCTGACCGCCGCCGTCATCTTTCTGTACGTCTTCATTTCGATACTGGTCAAAGGCCATGAGCTGCGCGTGCTCATCGGCCGGCTCAACCCGCTCGGCGAGGAGGTCACCGACCTGTACCTGGCCAAGATGGCGGCCATGGTCCGTGGCACGGTCCAAGGCCAGTTCGTCATTGCCGTGGCCCAGGGGGTGGCCGGTGCCATCTCGGTCTACATCGCCGGGTTCCACGACGGGTTCTTCATCTTCGCGATCCTGTTGTCCGCGCTGTCGGTGATCCCTCTCGGCGGCGGGATCGTGACCATCCCGTTCGGGATCGGCATGGCGTTGTTCGGCAATATCGGAGGTGGCATCTTCGTCGTCGCCTTCCACCTGTTGGTGGTGACCAATATCGACAATGTGCTGCGCCCGATCCTGGTACCCAAGGAAGCCCGGCTGGACTCCGCACTGATGCTGCTGTCGGTCTTCGCCGGCATCACCATGTTCGGCTTCCTCGGCATCGTCATCGGGCCCGTGCTGATGATCGTCATCGTCACCACGATCAGCGTCTACCTGTGGGTCTATCAAGGTGTGCCGATGGACGTCGGCACCGAGGATGATGACGAGCCCAAGCGACCCGGACTTCTCACCCGGCTGATCGGGCACGCCCGGGCGGCCACGCGTCGCCGGACCGAACCTGCCGTCCCGGCGAGTTCACCGCCGACCTCGGACGACTAGACCGGCAGCGGTGCAGCGCTCTGTACCGCCTTGGCCAGCACCCGGAACTCGTCGTTATCGGCCGACCCGGTGATCGCCAGTTGCGTGTCCCCGGTCTCGCGGCCCGCGCGTGTCACCCCGGGCAGCCGCGTCGTCCACGCGGGCTCACCCTCGCCGGCCTCGTAGACCACCCATTTCACGCCGTCCACCTCCTGGATTCCGGTGGGTACCAGGTCGGTGTCGAGCGAGGAGATGAGGGCGTCTTCGTCGGCATTGCTCTGGGTCAGCGACAGGTACATCCCGGCGGGCGTCAGGTAACCCACCCGCGAGCTGACCGCGCGGGCCTTCTGACCCGTCGCGGGATCGACGCGGCCGCCATCGATCCCGCCGCGCCCTCCGGAGTTCGCAGTCCAGCCCGCGGGGAGGGCGGGTAGCCGGATGGGGATCTTCAGCGCTGCCGCGTCGGCCGCCAATGCCGCGGGTGCGTCATAGTTGGGTGCGGGCCCCGCGCCGGGGCCGCTCGGCTGGAACGAGCACATGCCCAGGACCCCCGCCAACACCACGCAGGCCAGCACCAAGGGGGCCATCGACCAGAACATATCGCGGCCGTCCTGGAGCAGCCGGTTCTTGGCGGGCGCAGGCACCGGCACGACGATCGGCGTGTCGGCTTCCGGTTCCCGCGCGTCGCTCATGGCTGCCAGTATCCCAGTTCCCAAACTGGGAGCCGCTAATGGGACAATCTGCCCCATGACATCCGACGACGGTCTTCGCGTAAGCGGCTCATCCCGATCACGCCGGGAAGCCCCCGACCGTAACCTCGCACTGGAACTGGTCCGTGTCACCGAAGCCGGGGCGATGGCCGCCGGCCGCTGGGTCGGGCGTGGCGACAAAGAAGGTGGCGACGGCGCCGCCGTCGACGCGATGCGCGAACTGGTGAACTCCGTCTCGATGCGGGGTGTGGTGGTGATCGGCGAGGGCGAGAAGGACAACGCCCCGATGCTCTACAACGGCGAAGAGGTCGGCAACGGCGACGGTCCGGAGTGCGATTTCGCCGTCGACCCGGTGGATGGCACCACGCTGATGAGCAAGGGCATGCCGAATGCCATCTCGGTGCTCGCGGTGGCCGAGCGGGGCGCCATGTTCGACCCGTCCGCGGTGTTCTACATGCACAAGATCGCCGTCGGCCCGGACGCCGCCGACGTCATCGACATCACCGCCCCCATCGCGGAGAACATCAAACGCGTCGCCAAGGTGAAGAAGTCCAGCGTCGCCGACCTGACCGTCTGCATCCTGGACCGGCCGCGGCACACACAGCTGATGGCCGACGTACGTGCGGCGGGCGCCCGGATCCGGCTGATCTCCGACGGTGACGTCGCCGGCGCCATCGCCGCCTGCCGCCCCGGGTCGGGTACCGATCTGCTGGTCGGCATCGGCGGCACCCCCGAGGGCATCATCGCCGCCGCGGCCATCCGCTGTATGGGCGGCGCGATCCAGGCCCGGCTGGCCCCCACCGACGACGACGAGCGCCAGAAGGCGATCGACCGGGGCTACGACCTGGACCGGGTGCTGCACACCGAGGATCTGGTCTCCGGCGAGAACGTGTTCTTCTCGGCCACCGGCGTCACCGACGGTGACCTGCTCAAGGGCGTTCAGTACTCCGGCGGCGGCGCGACCACACAGTCCATCGTGATGCGGTCGAAGTCCGGCACGGTCCGGATGATCGAGGCGTACCACCGCCTGTCCAAGCTCAACGAATACTCCGCGGTGGACTTCACCGGGGACCTGTCCGCAGCACATCCCCTTCCTTGACGCTCCCCTGACCCCTCCTTCATCGAGAAAAGGACACAGATGACCGACAGCGTTGTCGATAAGAAAGCCGGCGAGCCCGAGTACCGCATCGAGCACGACACCATGGGCGAGGTCCGCGTGCCGATCAATGCCCTGTGGCGGGCCCAGACCCAGCGAGCAGTGGAGAACTTCCCGATCTCCTTCCGTGGTCTGGAGCGCACGCAGATCCGCGCCCTGGGTCTGCTGAAAGGCGCCTGCGCGCAGGTGAACAAGGACCTGGGCCTGCTGGCGCCGGAGAAGGCCGACGCGATCATCGCCGCAGCCGGTGAGATCGCCGACGGCCTGCACGACGACCAGTTCCCCATCGACGTGTTCCAGACCGGTTCGGGCACCAGTTCCAACATGAACGCCAACGAGGTCATCGCATCCATCGCGGCCGGCTTCAACCCCCCGGTGACGGTGCACCCCAACGACGACGTGAACATGTCGCAGAGCTCCAACGACACCTTCCCCACCGCCACGCATATCGCGGCCACCGAAGCTGCTGTGCGCCACCTGATCCCGGCGCTGGAGATCCTGCACGAGTCGCTCGCGGTGAAGGCCAAGCAGTGGCGCACCGTGGTGAAGTCCGGCCGCACCCACCTGATGGATGCGGTGCCGGTCACCCTGGGCCAGGAGTTCGGCGGCTACGCCCGCCAGATCGAGGCCGGCATCGAGCGGGTCAAGGCGACACTGCCCCGCCTGGGTGAGCTGGCCATCGGTGGTACCGCCGTCGGCACGGGCCTCAACGCCCCCGACGGTTTCGGCGCCAAGGTCGTCGAGGTGCTGGTGGCCCAGACCGGTATCGCCGAACTGCGCACCGCCAAGGACTCTTTCGAAGCCCAGGCCGCGCGCGACGGACTGGTCGAGGCGTCCGGCGCGCTCAAGACCATCGCGGCGTCGCTGACCAAGATCGCCAACGATGTGCGCTGGATGGGCTCTGGCCCGCTGACCGGGCTGGGCGAGATCCAGCTGCCGGATCTGCAGCCGGGCAGCTCCATCATGCCGGGCAAGGTGAATCCGGTTCTGCCCGAGGCGGTTACCCAGGTGGCCGCGCAGGTCATCGGTAACGATGCGGCCGTCACGGTGGGCGGCCTGTCCGGCGCCTTCGAGCTGAACGTCTACATCCCGATGATGGCGCGCAACGTGCTGGAGTCGTTCACCCTGCTGTCCAACGTGTCGAAGCTGTTCGCCACCAAGTGCATTGACGGCCTGGTGGCCAACGAGGCGCACCTGCGCGAGCTCGCGGAGTCGTCGCCGTCCATCGTGACGCCGCTGAACTCCGCGATCGGTTACGAAGAAGCGGCCAAGGTCGCCAAGGAAGCCCTGAAAGAACGCAAGACGATTCGCCAGACGGTGATCGACCGCGGCCTGATCGGCGACAAGCTCTCCGAGGCCGAACTGGACAGGCGCCTCGACGTGTTGGCCATGGCGAAGGTCAAGCCAGGCGAGTGACGGATCGTCGCCCCGGCCGGCGTCACCGCCAGGGCCCCGGGCTCACGGCTGAGCGGCACCCGCCGCCAGCCGGTCGGGCGCGACGAATCGGATACCCGGCCAGGCCGTCAGGCTGTGCAGCAGCAGGCTCAGCGTCACGGTGATCACCACCGCTTCGGTGATGACCGAGGTGTTCTGGATGGTGCCGTGGCCCAGCACCAGCAGGCCGAGTACCAGCGTGCCGATCCCGCGCGGACCG
Source organism: Mycolicibacterium fluoranthenivorans (assembly GCF_011758805.1). NCBI lineage: Bacteria > Bacillati > Actinomycetota > Actinomycetes > Mycobacteriales > Mycobacteriaceae > Mycobacterium > Mycolicibacterium fluoranthenivorans. The sequence continues at coordinate 323,827 of NZ_JAANOW010000004.1, forward strand.
AACCAGCCGATGAACCAACGGCTGCGCATCGGCACATCGGTGCCGAGCAGGGCCAGCTGGACCGCGACCGGCCGCACCAGCACCAGCACGGCCACACAGAACAGCACGGTGCGCCAATCGATCTCGCGCCAGCCGGTGAATATCGCGTAGCCGCCGAAGATGGCGAACACGACGAGCTCGAGCACTTGACCGGCGGCATTGGATACCTGGGTGGGCACCGAGGTGTCCGCATGGCGAGCGATTGCGGCGAAGCCCAGCCCGCCCACGAAGGCCGCGACGAATCCACTGGCGTGGATTCGTTCCGCCAATCCGAAGCACACCAGCGCCAACGCCAGCGTGGCCAATTGCGCCCAGGTGTCGTTCATCCAGCCCCGGCGCCATGACGCGGCGACCACCACGCCGCCGACCAGTCCGATGACCGCACCCACCAACACCGCGAACAACTCGGTGTGCACCAGGATCCAGCCCCAGCGTCCGATATCGCCGTCGGAGTGCTCCGATGCCAGCGCCAGCGCGGCCAGTGCCGCCGCGAGCGCGAACCCGTCATAGCAGCCGCTCTCCACCGACAGTGCGTGCCGTACCCGCTCGGGAATGCGATGGTCCTCCAGGAGGGCGTCGATCAGCGCGACCTCCGTCGGCGCCACGACGGCCGCCAGACACACCGCCTCCCACAGCGGCAGCACGGGCAGCAGCACGAGCGCGGTCGCCGTGCCCAGTAGCAGTGCCAGGGGGATGCCGACCACCAGCAGCCGGAAGGTGGCATGGCCGCGGCGCACCGCCCGCACCAGATCGAGCGACGCCGCCTGGTTGAACAGGATGACGGTCAGGGCCAGCTGAGCCAGCGTCGTGAAGGTGTGGCTGTCATCCGCGGCGACCACGTCGAGTCCGAACGGCCCGAGCACCATTCCCATGATCACGAACACCAGCGCCGGCGCCAGGTACCACTTGTTGACCAGACCGGAGATGACGGCGTAGATCAACACCAGCACGGTGAGGGCGAGCGCGGTGCCGGTGTGCATACCGCGGAATACTAGGGGTACCAGGGCGAGCGAAGCGACGGGGAATCAAAACCCGGGGCGAGCGAAGCGACGGGGAATCAAAACCCGGGCGAGCGAAGCGACGGGGACGCCAAAGACCCCCCTGGGCGCGCTACTCCTTCGGCGGTGTGTCGTGGACGCCGTGGGCGGCGGTGTTGATGGCGGTGCCGCCGATCCCGGCCGCGGCCGTCGCGATGTCGATACCCGCACTGTGCCGGCCCGTCGACCGTTCCGGCGGCGCCGGCGCGGGCGGCGGTGCCGCGGGCAAACGGTAGTGCCGAGCCAGCTCGTGTTCCTCTTCGGAGGTGATGCCCTCACGCGCGCGCGGATTGGGCGCCTGCTTGACGCTGTCCTTGTCGACGGCCACCGTCACGGCGTTGCGGTCACAATGCGCGCCGGCGAGCGGGACGAAGGACGACGAAAGCCCGAACAGTCCGCGATTGACCGTCACCCACTTCGGTTGGTGGGTGTACGCGTCGACGAATATCTGGCCGATCTTGCCGATCCGGTGGCCGGTCACGTCGTACGCGGTCGCGCCGACGAAACGCTGCACGGGGCTGGCCATGTTGTTCTCCTCCGGTGTGGGGATTCACGCTCTCCACGACTCGGGTAGCCGCCTTGCCCAGGTGGCTAAACATCACCGGCTCAGGCCGTCAGGCTCCGTTGTTGGGACCGCCGGAGTTCGCCCCGGGGATATCGGTGATCGGGAAGTTCGGCATCGGCGGCGGTGACGGCGTCGGGGGCAACGCGGGTATCTCGGCCGGCGGGATATCGGTGAGATCGTTTGCAGGGGCCCCGTTTTCTCGACTGCCGTAGCTGGTTCCCGGCTGCCGTTCCCCGAGCATGTGAGTGACCGTGACCAGGTGATAGCCGTTGGCCTTGAGCACCGGGATGAACTGGTACACCAGATCGACTGTGGAGGAATAGGTGTCGTGGAACAGGACCACCGAATTGGGTTTGATCTGCGTCATCAGCATGTAGCGGGTGGCCGCGGTGTTGGCGTCGTTGAACCAGTCGAACGGGATGACATCCCAATTGATGTCGGCCAGCCCTTGTTTGGCCGCCTCGGCCAGCACCGCGTCGTTGATCAGGCCGCCGGCGGTGCGCAGCAGTTTGGGCCGCTGCCCCGTCGCCGCCTCGATGGCGGCGCTGGCCTTGCTGAGCTGGGTGGGAATCGCCTGCGGCGGGATGGCCGTCATATTGGGGTGTTCCCACGTGTGACTGCCGATCTCCATACCCGCCTCGGCGATGCGCTTGGCGCCGGCGGGGTTGGCCGCGACCTTGTTGCCGATCAGGAAGAATGTCGCCTTGGAATCGGTGTCCTGCAGGATCTTGAGCAACCTGTCGGTGTAGGGACCGGGCCCGTCGTCGAACGTCAGCGCGACGCACTTGACCTCTGCACAGTTCACCGCGTCGGGATCGTCGCGGCGGATGTGACCGGACAGGCTGCCGACGATCAGGATCGCGACGGCCGCCACGACCCCGAGGACGGTCCACAGCCAGGCATGTCGTGACACCCAAGCAGCCTACCGGCTGGCGATTTCGGCGCGCTCACGCTCGCTGAGCGCACGCGAGCGCGCCGAAATCACTCAGGTCAGGGCAGCGCCTCGGGGCTGATCTCCTCCAGCATCTCGGTGACCAACGCAGCAATCGGGGACCGCTCGCTGCGCATCAGGGTGATGTGCGCGAACAGCGGGTGACCCTTGAGCTTCTCGATCACCGCGGCCACACCGTCATGCCGGCCGACCCGCAGGTTGTCGCGCTGGGCGACGTCGTGGGTGAGCACCACCCGCGAACCCGCCCCCAACCGGGACAGCACCGTGAGCAGCACGTTGCGCTCCAGCGACTGCGCCTCGTCGACGATGACGAACGAATCGTGCAGCGAGCGGCCACGAATGTGGGTGAGCGGCAACACTTCCAGCATTCCGCGGCTGAGCACCTCTTCGAGCACCGCGGGGCTGGCCAATCCTTCCAGGGTGTCGAAGACGGCCTGGGCCCATGGCCCCATCTTCTCGCTCTCGCTGCCCGGGAGATAGCCCAGGTCCTGGCCGCCGACGGCGTAGAGCGGACGGAAGACCACGACCTTGCGCTGGGTGCGGCGCTCGAGCACCGCTTCCAGGCCCGCGCACAGCGCCAGCGCCGACTTACCGGTACCCGCCTTGCCGCCCAGGGACACGATTCCCACCGACTCATCCAGCAGCAGATCGAGGGCGACGCGTTGTTCGGCTGACCTTCCCCGGAGGCCGAACACTTCGCGGTCACCGCGCACCAGCTGCACGCGCTTGTCGGCGTTCACCCGTCCCAGCGCCGACGAACTGCCACCCAGCAGCCGAATGCCGGTGTGGCACGGCAGATCCCGTGCCGCTGCCAGATCCAGCTCACCCTCGGCGAACAGCGTGTCGATCTCCTCGGCGGCCACGTCCAGCTCGGACATACCGGTCCAGCCGGAGGTGATGACATCCTGGGCGTGGTACTCGTCTGCGGTCAGGCCCACCGCGCCGGCCTTGACCCGCAGCGGGATGTCCTTGCTCACCAGGGTGACGTTCTTGCCCTCGGCGGCCAGGTTGGCCGCACAGGTCAGGATGCGCGCGTCGTTGGTGTCGGTGCGGAAACCGACCGGAAGCACCGTCGGATCGCTGTGATTGAGCTCGATGTGCAGACGCCCACCGTGGGTACCCACCGGGATCGGCTGATCCAGCCGGCCATGTTCCAGGCGTAGGTCGTCGAACAAGCGCAAGGCTTGTCGGGCGAACCAACCGAGTTCATGGTGGTGCCGTTTGCCTTCCAATTCACTGATGACCACGAGCGGGACCACTACTTCGTGCTCGGCGAACCGTGTGCACGCCCAAGGATCGGACAGCAACACGGAAGTGTCGAGCACGTAGGTCCGGATCTGAGAATCAGTCACGAGGCGCTCCTAAGCCCGCGCGGCCCCGCGAAGGCAGTTCGGCGGGCGCTGCGGTACCTGGACCGGGGCCGGTCCCGTTCTTGTCGAAACGATCGGTACCGCCCGGACAGCAAAGCAAGTTGCTAGCCATCCCTTGCGACGCTACTCCCGGTCCGCACGGTGCGCGCGGCAGGCGCGCCGGGTCAACCGGCACAACAGGTTACGCGTGCGTGAACTCTCGTAACTCTGGTTCTTCGGCCAGTCCCCACGCGGCGATCCGATCAGCGACGACGGCCGCCAGCGCGGCCTGGTCGAAGATGCCCGCCGACGCCACCGAGGCCACCTTGTCGGCATAGGCGTCGATATCGCTACCGACCAGACCGAGTTCGGCCGCTCGGGACACGACGGCCGCCACGGTCTCCGCGCGTGCGGTGGTCGCCACATGGGCGACCAGGTTGGAGAAGAACACCGCGTGCCGCTCTTCGTCGGTCGCGATCTTGCCGACCAGGCCCTTGAGCGTGGGATCGGTGATCTGAGCTTCCAGGTTGCGGCAGAACACCGCGTTCGACTGCTCGAAGAACGCGATATTCACCAGCGTCTCGATCTGGGTCAGCTTGTCGGCGCGGTAACCCTTCATCACGTGTTCGACGCGGACGTCCTCATTGGCCGCCGGGTCGACCTCACGGGTGACGACGAGGTAGTTGCGCAGCGCGATCGCGTGCAGGTGCTCCTCGGCCGTCCAGCGACCGATCCAGCGGCCCCACTTCTGGTCCAGGATGAAGTGCTCGACGATTTCGCGGTGGTGCGCGGCGAGGTTGTCCTTGGTGATGAGCAGGATCTCAAGGGCATCCGTGACCGGCTTGGGCAGCGTCACGTCGGACGGGTCCCAGTCCTTGCCGCCGAGGAAGGCGAAGTTCTCGCCCTGGTCGAACGGCACGTAGTCGTGTCCGTACCAGGGCTCCTCGGTCGCCAGATGGCGAGTGAGGTTCTCCGCGACGACAGGCTCCAGCTCGAGGGTCAGCGTATTAGCAACCGGAGGCGTTTTCTGTGCCATGAGATAACTGTAACCCTCATACACATGTTTCTCGAAATTGTCCGCTGCGTGTCGCTCTCCGAGGCTCAGAGCGTCAGGCCCGGGTAGAGCGGGTTGGCGGCCAGCAGCTCGGCTGAGGCGGCCTTCACCCGGTCGGCGGTGCCCTCGGCGAGCTTGTACTTGGCTTTGGAGGTGCCTTCGACGGCGGTGTTCTTCAACACCTCGACCACCAGCTCGGCGACCCGATCGAAGTCCTCGCCGCCGAAGCCGCGGGTGGTCAGTGCCGGAGTGCCGAACCGGATGCCGCTGGAGTACCAGGCGCCGTTCGGATCGTTCGGGATGGAGTTGCGGTTGGTGACGATGCCGGCGTCCAGCAGTGCGGACTCGGCCTGGCGGCCGGTCAGCCCGAACGAGGTGACGTCGAGCAGCACCAGATGGTTGTCGGTGCCGCCCGTCACCAGCCGTGCGCCGCGGGTGAGGAAACCGTCGGCCAGGGATTTGGCGTTGTCGGCGATGCGCTGCGCGTACTCGCGGAACGCCGGCTGACGGGCCTCGGCCAGCGCCACGGCCTTGGCCGCCATCACGTGGCTCAGCGGACCGCCGAGCACCATCGGGCAGCCCTTGTCGACAGCGGGGGCGTATTCCTCGGTGGCCAGCACCAGGCCGCCACGCGGGCCGCGCAGCGACTTGTGCGTGGTGGTGGTGGTGATGTGCGCGTGCGGCACCGGATCCTCGTCACCGGTGAACACCTTGCCCGCGACCAGGCCGGCGAAATGGGCCATGTCGACCATGAGGGTGGCGCCCACCTCGTCGGCGATCTCACGCATCTTGGCGAAGTTCACCCGGCGCGGGTACGCCGAATAGCCGGCCACCAGGATCAGCGGCTTGAACTCGCGGGCCGCGGCGGCGACGGCGGCGTAGTCGATCAGACCGGTCTCGGGATCGGTGCCGTAGCTGCGCTGGTGGAACATCTTGCCCGAGATGTTGGGCCGGAAGCCATGGGTCAGGTGCCCACCGGTGTCCAGCGACATGCCCAGCAGGCGCTGGTTGCCCAGCTTGTTGCGCAGCGTCTCCCAGTCCGCCTCGGACAGGTCGTTGACGTGCTTGGCGCCCAGCTCGGCCAGGGCGGGGGCCTCGATCCGGGTGGCCAGGATGGCCCAGAAGGCCACCAGGTTGGCGTCGATACCGGAGTGCGGCTGTGCGTAGGCGTAGGGGGCGCCGAACAGTTCACGGGCGTGTTCGGCGGCCAGCGCCTCGACGGTGTCGACGTTCTGGCAGGCGGCGTAGAAGCGGTGCCCGACGGTGCCCTCGGCGTACTTGTCGGAGAACCAGGTACCCATGGTCAGCAGCACGGCCGGGGAGGCGTAGTTCTCGCTGGCGATCAGCTTCAGCGAATCCCGTTGATCGGCGAGTTCTTTGCGGGTGGCGGCGGCGACCCGGGGCTCGACCTGCTCGATGACCTGCAAGGCGGCCCGGTAAGCCTCGCTGGCGGTGGCGGCGTAGTCGGCGCCCAGTGCGCTGACGGTCGAATCTGCAGTCATGAGCACCAGCCTATCGCCCCACCACGACGCGGTTTCACCGCGCCGAACCTGCCGCTAGGCGGCCCGCAGAGCGGACGGGATCAGCGGTTCGTCCAGCAGCCGGCCGAACCGCTCGGTGAGCGACACCTCGGCCGGGCGGGCGTCAAGCCAGCCGCGCAGCAGTCGGTATCCCTCGACGTAGGTGCTGGTGTAGGCGCGCCACAGCGGGGAGGACAGGAACTTCAGCATTTGGCGGGCCCGGGTCTCGGTGGTCAGCAGCCAGGTGGACAGGTAGGCCACCACCTCGTCGACGTCGCGGTGTTCGTCGTGCAGCATCAGCGCCGCGTCCTGGCGCACATCGGCCAGCGCCGCGGAGGCTTCGGCGATGGCGGCGGCTCGGTCCCCGTCGAAGCGCAACCCGAGGTCGGCATAGATCTCCGCCGCCCATGGACCCCAGCCCCGCCCATTTCCCGTCGCTCCGCTCGCCTCGTCGCCGACGACCGCGTACAGCGCCAGGTCGGCCAGGCCCTCGGCCATCAGGCACTGCGGGGTGTTGACCAGGAAGATGGTCTGCTCGGCCTGACCGTCGCGGGCCACCAGGCCGGCCTCCTTGCGGCAGTGCTCGGTGTGGTGGCCGGGATAGGACTCGTGGGCCACCAGCCGCGGCAGATTCGACATCTGCTGTTTGAGGTCGGCGTTGACGGCGACGGTCGACTTGTAGTCACCGAGGTAGTAGTTGAATCCCGACCAGGGCTTGTCGGTGACCACCTCGTAGGTGATGGTCTCGGCCTCGGGCAGCGGATAGGTGGCGCGCACCTTGTCCCGTAGCGCCGAGGAGAACGCGTGGATGGCCTCCTCCAGGCGTGCCGGCGGGATCTCCTCGCCGCTGCGGTAGGCGTGCATCCGTTCGGCCAGCGAGCCGGTGCCGCCGACCACCTCGTCGAGCCGGCGGTGCGCATCGCGGTACCGCTGCGGATCGCCCTTGACGATGTCGACGTCGAAGTACTCGCGCACCTCCTCGACGAAGCCCACCTGCTCGCCGGCGAACTTGCGTCCCGCGCAGGCCAGCGCCTTCAGATGTGCCGACAGATAGTCCGCGCGGGGACCGTCCAGGCCGCTTCCGGGCACCTGGGCGAGCAGTCGCTGGGCCTGTCGGGCCAGGTCGGCCGGATCGGGAGTGGCCTCATCGGCCACCTGGCGGCGCAGCTGCGGATCGCCGGTGAAGGAGTCCACATAGCCCTCCTCGACCCGGTCGAAGCGCAGACCGAGAAGGAGATACTCGCGAATCAGGGCCTCTGAATCCGTGCCGGCGTCCATGACGTCAACCGTAGATGCAAGACTGACCGCATGCCGCGGCCGAGTGAGCCGAGCCCATATGTGGAGTTCGACAGAGCCCAGTGGCGCGCGTTGCGTATGGCCACCCCCCTTGCGTTGTCCGAAGCGGAACTGCGCAGCCTGCGCGGCCTGGGTGAGCAGATCGACCTGCTTGAGGTGGAAGAGGTCTACCTGCCGCTGGCGCGGTTGATCCACCTGCAGGTCGCCGCGCATCAGTTGCTCTTCGCCGCCACCGCCGAATTCCTCGGCGAGCAGACACCGGAGAACCCGGTGCCGTTCGTCATCGGAGTGGCGGGCAGCGTCGCCGTCGGGAAATCCACCACCGCCCGCGTGCTCAAGGCACTACTGGCCCGGTGGGAGAACCATCCTCGGGTCGACCTGGTGACCACCGACGGCTTCCTGTACCCGAATGCAGAGCTCGCACGCCGGAACATGATGCATCGCAAGGGCTTTCCGGAGAGCTACGACCGCAGAGCGCTGATGCGCTTCGTCACCGCGGTCAAATCCGGGGCGGAGGTGGCCTGCGCCCCGGTGTATTCACACCTGCTGTACGACATCGTGCCCGGTGAAAAGCAGCTGATCCGCCAGCCCGACATCCTCATCCTGGAGGGCCTCAATGTGCTGCAGACCGGGCCGGCACTGATGGTCTCGGACCTGTTCGACTTCTCGCTGTACGTCGACGCCCGCATCGAGGATATCGAGCAGTGGTATGTCTCCCGGTTCCTGTCGATGCGGGCCGGCGCCTTCGCCGACCCGGCCTCACATTTCCACCACTACTCGACGCTGACCGACGAGCAGGCGGTGTTCGCGGCCCGCGATATCTGGCATTCGATCAACCGGCCCAACCTGATCGACAACATCCTGCCGACCCGGCCCCGGGCAACCCTGGTGCTGCGCAAGGACTCCGATCACTCGATCAACCGGCTGCGGCTGCGCAAGCTCTGAAACGGCGGGCGTTCAGATCCGGCGAAGGCCGGCGTACTGCACGCTGCCGATCACCGCGGTGTACAGCGCACCCCCGAACAGCAGGGCGTAACCCCAGGTGGTCAGCGGCCAGATGCCGGCCTCGGCCAGTCCCACGAAGCCGACCGTGAACAGCGCGTTGGCGGTGATGGTGGCGATCGCACCGGGGCGCACCCGATCCCGGCCCGCGAGCCAGTACACGACCACGCCGTAGCCGAGGAAGAACACCCCGAGGCCGTACTCGACGGCGACCGGGACCCCGGTCAGCGAGGACAGCCAGTCTGCGGCAGCGACGAACGGGATCCCGGCGATCCCGACGAGCACCGCGTCCAGGCGCATCGCGAAGCGGACCAACCCATCCCTGGCCCGGGTGGTGGGGGCGGTGAAAGTGGTCATCGAACATTCCTTCCCTGTTGGGGGGGGTGAGGAGAGACCGGTGCGGGGGCATCACGCCAACCTCTAGCGGGACGACCCCGCACCGGGTCGGAGGTTCGGCTCCTCTTCGTCGAGGGTGCTGAACACCACCAACGTTGCGAGAAATCCACTGCCAGGTCTGCCCCGGTCGCTGCCAGACACTGCCAAGCCCAGGTCAGCCCGTGTGCGCCACCTGCCCGCCGCGCAGGTCGGCCGCGATGACGCGGGCCGCGGCGTTCTGCCAGTTGTGCAGGGATCGCTGCGGCACCTCGGTGACCAGCCACTGCCAGGCCTGTCGGGCCACCGGGTCGAGTCCGGATGCGGTGGCGTTCTGGGCGTAGGCGCGCACGCCGGCGACGTACGGGAAGTACAGCGAGTTGTAGTGCCGCCATTGCTCGCTGGTGCCGAAGTCGCCGCCGTCGCGTGGTTTGAGCGCGGCGATTCGGTCGGCCAACAGCGCCCGGAGTTCGTTGGCCCGCTCCAGCGGCTGGTCGGGTGCGCCCCGAGAAGCGAGCCGGACATCGATGATGGGCAGCGCGGTGAGCGGACTGGCCACCAGTTTGGACAGGTCACCGTAGTGGCCCAGTGCGCGCCGGGTCAGGCGTGCGAACGCCTCGTCGTCGACCTGGTCCAGTGGGTGCGCCGAGCGCAGCGGCAGGGCGGACTCGGTGCGGCGCAACGCGGCACGGTCGGCCCGCAGTTGCGGGGAGCGCGAGAACGTGACCCGGTCCAGCAGTCCGGCCAGCGGATCGGCCAGCACGTTGATCGTGACGGCGATCGCAATGCTGGTGAACAGCAGTACCGTCAGCGCCGTCCGCGCCGACGGCCCCGCCACGGCGAGGCCGACCAGGGCCTGCGCCCCGAACACCAGGGCCACCACCGCCGTCGCCGTGAACGACCGCAGCATGTCGGCGCGCAGGGCCTGCCCCTCGTCGAAGGCGTCGGACAGGGCGACGGCCACCCCGAGTAGGGCCACGTCGAACCCGGTGGACGCCAACGCAAGCCAACTGGGCACCAGGCCGAGCGGGATGACCAGGATGGCGTTGCCGAGCGCGAAGAACAGGGTGGCCACGACGACGAAGCGCACCACCGGGACCGGCTGGACGGGCCGCAGCGTCGTGGAGGCCATCGCCCCCAGCGAGGACACCGACACCGCGGCGAACATCACCCAGTGGCCGGCGCGCAGCGGACCGTCGACGTTGCCCGCCATGGCGGCGCCGGTGAACGCCACCGCAGCCACCACCGCGACCGCCACGAACTCACGCGCCCGCCCGGGCGGGTTGTCCTGGGGGCGGGACAGTTCCAGCAACACCGCGAACCAGAAGATGCCGGGCAGCACGACGAGGTAGACCTCGACCTGACTCAGCAGATGCGTACTGCGCTCCGGCCCGCCGGCCGCCACCCGCACCGCGTCCAGTGCGACCACCGCGGCAAAACTCGTCAGCCCGGCCGCGGCCAGCGCCAGCACGGGCTTACGCGGATTCCGGGCGAGCAGATACAGGCCGAGCCACCAGCTGAGTGCGAAGACGACCGCCGACAGCCAGGTCATGGTGGTTACAGGCCGTGGCGCCGGTGGCGCCGGGTGTAATCGCGCAGCGCGCGCAGGAAGTCGACGCGACGGAAGGCCGGCCAGTGCGCCTCGGTGAACCACATCTCCGAATATGCGCTCTGCCACAACAGGAATCCGGAGAGACGTTGCTCACCCGAGGTGCGGATGACAAGGTCGGGATCGGGCTGCCCGGAGGTGTAGAGGTTCTCCGAGATCGCATCGACGGTGACCGCCTCGACGAGTTGTTCAGCGGTGGCCCCGTTGGCGAGTTCTTTGCTCAACAGGGCCCGCACGGCGTCGACGATCTCCTGCCGACCGCCGTAGCCGACGGCCACGTTGACGTGAAAGGAACCGGGACCGCTGGTGGCCGTTCTCGCCGTGCCGTCCACCGCCTCCCGGAGCCGGCGGGCGGGTTCCTCTCCGAGCAGTTCCAGGTCACCGACGGTCCGCACGCTCCAGTGATTGTCCGGGGCGCAGATCTCCTCGACGACATCGGTGATGATCTCGATGAGGGCCGACAACTCGTCCGGGTCGCGCCCGAGGTTCTCGGTGGACAGCAGGTAGACGGTGGTCAGTTCGATGCCCGCGGCCTGGCACCAGCGCAGCATCTCGGCGATCTTGGCCGCACCCTTGCGGTAGCCGTAGCTGACATCGTCGTAGCCGGCGTCACGTGCCCAGCGCCGGTTGCCGTCGCACAACACGGCGATATGGCGAGGGAGTTCGGATTTCGAGCGGATCAGCTCGTTGCGCAACCGCATCTCGTACAGCCGGTACGCCGGCTCCTTGAGACGCGGGGGAATGATCTCCACGAAAATCAGACTACTGTGGCAACCAGGCTCTCCCATGCCAGTCAGTGGAGGTGACCCAGTCAGTGGAGGTGACGATGACAACTCCGATCGACGCCGGCCGGCCGTACCGGTCGGCGGCAGCCACCACCCAATCCTCCGACGATCCCGGCGACCTGCCTGCCGCCGTCGTCGACGGAGTGGCCCAGTTCCTGGGCAAGCCGCGCGCCCGCGGCTGGATCCACGTCTACTCGGCGATCGTCGCGTTCATCGCGGGTGCGGCGTTGGTGTCGGTGTCGTGGTCGCTGCAGGGCACCCGCGCCGGCGTGTCGACCCTGATCTACACCTTCACCATCGTCGCGATGTTCACCGTCAGCGGCACCTACCATCGGGTCAACTGGACATCGCCGAACGCCCGCAAGTGGATGAAGCGTCTGGACCACTCGACGATCTTCGTGTTCATCGCGGGCAGTTACACGCCGTTCGCCCTGCTGGCCCTGCCCGATTCCAAGGGCATGGTGCTGTTCTGGATCGTGTGGAGCGGTGCCGCCGCCGGGGTGCTGCTCAAGATGTTCTGGCCGTCCGCGCCGGCCTGGGTCGGCGTCCCGCTGTACCTGTTGTTGGGCTGGGTGGCGGCATGGTTCATCGGCCCGATCATGGACGGCGCGGGTGTCGCGGCGGTGGTGCTGCTGATCGTCGGCGGCGCGCTGTACAGCATCGGCGGTGTGCTCTACGGACTGAAGTGGCCCAATCCGTGGCCGACGACCTTCGGTCACCACGAGTTCTTCCACGCCTGCACCGCGGTAGCGGCGATCTGCCACTACATCGCGATGTGGTTCGCAGTTTTCTAGTGGTTGGTGACGTTGTCCGGCCCCCAGTAGGCCTTCATCGACGTGATCTTGGCGTCCGCGTCGAACGTCATGACGCTGATGATCTCGATGCTCATCCCGACGCCGTTGCCGAAGTCCAGCGATAGCTGCCAGTAGAAAGCCGCCTCGTGACCGAGTGCGCGCAGGGTGTGGATCTCGGTCGTGCCCTTGACGTTCTCGATATTGGCGTAGAAGCCGCGGATGGCCTGCCGACCGATGTGCACCTCGCCGCCGACCGGGTCCTCCAACGTGGCATCGGAGGCATACAGCTCGACGACCTCGTCGGGTGCGCCCTTGGCGACCAGCTCGAGGTAACGGTGAACGGTGGCGGTGATCTGCTCGGGAGTGGGCATGCGCCGCACGCTACACGGCGCGACTCAGCGCCGCGGCGAGATCCTCCGCCGTCGTCACCGGTAGATCGCAGGTCCGGCCGCGGCACACATACGCGGCGTCGCGCCCGGCGATGCGGTCCCTGCCCGTCAGCAGTTCGGTACTGTCCGCCGGGCCGCCGACGACGATCGCCCCACCCGGTGCCAACCTCCTTGCCGCGGTGAGCAGTTCGGAGTGGTCCGGATCGCAGGCGACGGCGATCTGGAGGGGGCCGCGGACCGCCGCTTCGGCCACCGCCAGCCAGTGCCCACCGGAGCGCGCCGCCTTGCCCAGGATCGGGGTCGCCGCGGCCAGGGCGGCGCCCGCCGCCGTCGCGTAACGCTCCGCGCCGGTCAGGTGCGCGGCCAGTTGCAGCGCCTCGGCGATCAACGACGCCCCCGACGGGGTCGCCCCGTCGAATGGATCGGCCGGGCGCAGCACCAGGGTCTCGGCGTCATCGGCGGTGTCGAACCAGCGTCCATCGGCGTCGGCGTCGGCGTCGGCGTCGGCGTCGGCGAAGTGCGCGAGCGCGGTGTCGAGCAGTCCGGTCGCCTCGGGCAACCACGTGCCGGTGAGCTGATACAGCGTCAGCAGCGCGATGGCCAGCGCCGCGTAGTCCTCCAGAATTCCCGCGCTGCCACCGACCACCCCACCCATGCTGACCCGGCGCAGCCGACCGTCGACGAGATGCAGGTTCAGCAGCGTACGGGCGCAATGCGTTGCGGCATCGAGATATTCGGGCTCCCCCAGCGCCACCGAGGCCTCGGCGAGCGCGGTGACGGCCAGCCCGTTCCAGGCGGTGACGATCTTGGCGTCCCGCCCGGGCTGGACCCGCTGCGCGCGTGCGGCCAGCAGCATGTCCCGGACCCGCGCGAATCGGGCCGCGTCGTCGGGATCCACCGGCAGCTGCAACACCGACGTCCCGTGTTCGAACGACCCCGCCTCCGTCACGCCGAAAAGCGAAGCGGCCCAGGAGGCGTCGTCGGCACCGAGGACCTCCCGCAACTGCTCCGGCGACCACACGTAGGTCAGGCCTTCCACCCCGCCGGAATCCGCGTCCAGGGACGAGATGAACATGCCGCCGTCGCCGAGCTCCTCGATCAGAAACCGGGCGGTCTCGCCGGCGATTCTGCGCGCGAACGGGTTTCCGGTGCGCCGCGCCCAGTGTGCGTATACCCGCAGCAGCAACGCGTTGTCGTACAGCATCTTCTCGAAATGCGGTACCACCCAGGCATTGTCGATGCTGTAGCGGGCGAAGCCGCCGGCCAGCTGGTCGTAGATACCCCCGCGGGCCATGGCCTGGCAGGTCCGCTCCACCACCTCGAGGCCGGTTCCGGTCCGCTCGTCGTGTCGCAGCAGCGCTTCCAGCAGCGCCGACGGCGGGAACTTGGGCGCCCGCCCGAAACCGCCGTATGCGGGGTCCTCGTCGCGGAGCACGGCGGCCACCGCGTGGTCGCACAGCGCAGGCTCCAATGCGGAACCGCCGGACAGGGCAGTGGCCATCGCACGCAGTTCGCCCGCGATGGCCTCGGACGCCTGCTCCACCTCGGCCCGTCGCTCCCGCCAGGTCTCCTCGACCGCCGAGAGTAAGTGCAAGAAACCATCTTTGGGGTAATAGGTGCCGGCGAAAAAGGGCCGGCCGTCCGGGGTCAAGAAGCACGTCATCGGCCAGCCACCCTGCCCGGTCAGTGCGATGGTGGCATTCATGTAGACCGCGTCCAGATCGGGGCGTTCCTCGCGGTCGACCTTGATGCAGACGAACGCGGCGTTCGCCGCCGCGGCGACCTCGATATCCTCGAACGACTCGTGCGCCATCACGTGGCACCAGTGACAGGCCGCGTATCCGATGGAGAGCAGGATGGGGACATCCCGCGCGGCGGCCTCGGCCAGCGCCTCGGCGCTCCACTGCTGCCAGTGCACCGGGTTGTCGGCGTGCTGGCGCAGGTACGGGCTGGTGGCCCCGCCGAGCGTGTTACCCCTTGGCGTCATCCTTGAACTCACCCGTCGTGCCCTCGTCGATGGCCTGATCCGGCTCCGGGTGCTCCGGGTCGAACGACTCGGGCAGCTTCTTGAGGTGCCGATTCATCGACCACACCAGGGCGAAGGTGCCGATCAACAGGATGACGACCACGACAAGGCCCAGCGGACTGGCCTTACCGAAATCGGGCCCGGTATCGCGGGGCCCCTCCTCGGCGAGGAGGCCGGCGATCAGGATAAACGTATCGGTCATGTCTCGATTCCCGTGAACAAGTCTGTCTCGGGCAATTGCACCCGTACCCGCGAGCGCGCGAGTTCGAACTCCTCGGTCGGCCACAGCCGCTGCTGCCACTCGATGGGCGCGTGGAAGAAATCGCCGGTCGGGTCGATCTGGGTGGCGTGGGCTCGCAGCGCGTCATCACGCTGGGCGAAGTACTCCGAGCAGTGCACCCGGGTGGTGACCCGCCCCTCGAAGACGTCGAACTCGGGATCCCAGTGCTCCAGCCACTTGTCGAAGGGTCCGGTGCGGCCGTGCTTGACGAACTCGTCCTGCAGCATCTGCATGCGGCGGCGCAGGAAGCCGTGGTTGTAGTAGAGCTTGGACACGCTCCACGGCTCACCCGCGTCCGGGTAGCGCAGATGGTCGGCGGCGGCCTCGTAGGCGGCGACGCTGACCTCGTGGCAGCGAATGTGATCGGGGTGCGGATAGCCACCGTTCTCGTCGTAGGTGGTCAGCACGTGGGGCCGGAACTCCCGGATCACGCGCACCAGCCGTTCGACGGGTTCGACCAGCGGCACCGCGGCGAAGCAGCCGTCCGGCAGCGGCGGCAGGGGATCGCCCTCGGGCAACCCGGAGTCGACGAAGCCCAGCCAGTGGTGCTCGACGCCGAGGATCTCGGCGGCCTTGGCCATCTCGTCGCGGCGCACCTCGGCGATCCGGCCGTGCACCTCGGGCAGGTCCATGGCCGGATTGAGGATGTCCCCGCGTTCTCCGCCGGTCAGCGTCACCACCATGACGCGGACACCTTCAGCCGCATACCGTGCGGTGGTCGCCGCACCCTTGCTGGATTCATCGTCCGGGTGGGCGTGCACCGCCATCAATCGCAGTTCAGTCATCTCGTCTCATCTAACGGTTTTCTTTCCACAACCGCGGCCGCCGCCTCTTCATGCCCACAGTCCTATAGTTCCAGTCCTAGTAGAAGCAACCGACCGACGGGCAGCCAAAACCTTGACCATCGACCGTCCCGCCGCCCGGTATGGGCGTGAGCGATTGTCCCGCAGTACCCGCCGCCGGGTGGCCATCGGGTTGACCGCACTGATTGTGACGGCAGGGGTGGCCCTCGCGCTCGTCGCGTTCAACCGGCTGGGCGCCGGGGACGTCAAGGGCGAACTCGGCGGGTACAAGCTGATCGACAACCAGACGGTGTCGGTGACCATCACGGTGACCCGTGCCGATCCGGGGCGGCCGGTGGTGTGCATCGTGCGGGCGCGGTCCAAGGACGGCGGCGAGGTGGGCCGGCGTGAAATCCTGGTCCCGCCCTCGACCGAGACATCGGTGCAGGTCACCACCGAGGTGAAGACGACCAAGCCGCCCGCTGTCGGCGATATCTACGGCTGCGGCACCGATGTGCCCGCATATCTGCGAACCCCCTAGCCGTGCTCCCGCGGGACCGCTGCGGGCGTCGGCACAACCAACGCCGAACAGCCAAATCATGAAAATCCGCTGACCCGGCGGTGGTAGACTGGCCCGATACACGGTTCCGGCTGGAGCCGTGTATTGCTGCTTTAGTACGCGATCTGCGGCTGCGAATGTGGCATCACGCCACAGCACCCACGCGGCGCAGCGCAAGAACAAACAACGACAGGAGCGCGAGGATATGACCGATACCCAGGTCACCTGGCTGACCCAAGAAGCACATGACCGGCTGAAGGTGGAGCTGGACCAGTTGATCGCCAACCGGCCGGTCATCGCCGCCGAGATCAACGACCGTCGCGAAGAGGGCGACCTGCGCGAGAACGGCGGCTACCACGCCGCCCGCGAGCAGCAGGGCCAGGAAGAAGCGCGCATCCGGCAGCTGCAGGAACTCCTGAACAGCGCCAAGGTCGGCGAAGCTCCCAAGCAGTCCGGCGTCGCGCTGCCCGGTTCCGTGGTGAAGGTGCAGTACGGCGACGACAAGAGCGACACCGAGACCTTCCTGATCGCCACCCGTCAGGAGGGCGTCAGCGACGGCAAGCTGGAGGTCTACTCGCCGAAGTCACCGCTGGGTGAGGCGCTGCTCGACGCCAAGGTCGGCGATACCCGCAGCTACACGATTCCCAACGGCAACACCGTCACGGTGACCCTGCTCAGCGCGGAGCCGTATCACGCCTGAGGCTGCCGTCCTCGGCGACCGCTAGGGTTGATCCCCGATGGCCCAGATCGCCGAGGACCTGCTTCTGCTCCTGCTCGACAATTCGTCGGCCCTCCCCGGCCTTGAACGACGACGGCGTCAGCGCGTCGTCGGCGCGGCCGTACTCCTGGACCTCGCCCTTGCCTGCCGGGTTCGGCCGGCGGTCGACGGTGAACGGGTTGCGCCGGGGCACCTGGTCGCGCTGACCGGGACCGGCCCCCTGGACCCGGTGACCGGCCCCGCTTTCGAGCTCCTGCAGCGCCGTCCCCTGCGGCCCGCGACCGCGCTGACCAAGCTGCACAAGCACAGCGAGGACCATCTGGTGGGCTGGCTGGAGCACATCGGGCAGATCCGCCGGATGCCACAGCCCGACACCTTGCCTCTCGTCCGCCGAGATCGCGTCGACGCGGCCCGCGCGGCCTTGCTGGCGGCGCTGTTCGACCGGCACCCTCCCCCACCGCCGACCGCGGCCATCATCTCGCTGCTGCACGCGGTGGACGGCCTCGGTGCGCTGCTGAGCCTCAACGACCGCGGCTGGCGCTGGGTACATGCCCGCGCCGGTGAGATCGCGCTGGGCAGCTGGGTCGACGAACAACCGACGGGGCTCGCGGAGGTCAACCTCGCGGTGACCGCGTCGGCGTTGCGGCAGGCGCTGGCCGGCTAACCGAGCGCGTGCTCGAGGTCGCCGAGCAGATCGGCGGATTCCTCGATACCGACCGACAACCGGACGAGATCGTCGGGCACCTCCAGCTGCGATCCCGCAGTGGAGGCATGCGTCATGGCGCCGGGATGCTCGATCAGCGACTCCACTCCGCCCAAAGATTCAGCAAGAATGAAAATCTCTGTGCGCGCGCATAATTCGTGGGCCGCAGCGCGTCCGCCCTTGAGCCGCACCGACACCATGCCACCGAATCCGGTCATCTGCTTGGCCGCGACGGCATGCCCGGGATGGCTGTCCAGCCCCGGATACAACACCGCCGCCACGGCTGGATGTTCGGCCAGGAATTCGGCGACCTTGGCCGCATTCTCGCTGTGCCGCTGCATCCGCAGCACCAGGGTCTTGAGGCCCCGCATGGTCAAGTAGGCGTCGAACGGGCCGGGAACCGCGCCCGCCCCGTTCTGCAGAAATCCGAACGCCGCGTCCAGTTCCTCGTCGCTGGTCAACAGGACACCACCCACCACATCGGAGTGCCCGCCGATGTACTTGGTGGTCGAGTGCAGCACGATATCCGCCCCCAGGGTCAGTGGCTGCTGCAGCGCGGGTGAGGCAAAGGTGTTGTCCACCAGAAGTTTCGCGCCACGCGCACGAGCCACGGTGGCCAGCGCGGCGATATCGGCGATGTTGAGCAGCGGGTTGGTCGGTGTCTCGACCCAGATCAGCTTCGTCTGCGCCGTGATGGCCGCGGCGACGGCATCGATATCCGACAGCGGCACGGGCGTGTGGGTGATACCCCACTGGGTGAAGACCTTGTCGATCAGGCGGAAGGTGCCGCCGTAGGCGTCATCGGGGATGACGACGTGATCGCCGGGGCGCAGCACCGCGCGTAGTGCGCAGTCGGTGGCGGCCATCCCGGAGCTGAACGCACGCCCGTAGTCGGCCTGCTCGACGGCGGCCAGCGACGCCTCCAGCGCGGCCCGGGTCGGGTTACCGGTGCGGGCGTACTCGAACCCGCCCCGCAGGCCGCCCACACCGTCCTGGGCGAAGGTCGAACTGGCGTAGATGGGGGCGTTGACGGCGCCGGTGGCCGGATCCGGCCGGTAGCCCGCGTGGATCGCCCGGGTCGCCAGACCCTGCCACCGGTGTGCGTCCGAGGAACTCTTCTGCTCGCTCATACCCCTCAGGCTAGTGGTGCGCGCCAAACGCGAAACGGGGTGGACCGGATGCGGTCCACCCCGTTTCGGCTCGAACGGTTTACGGCGTCAGCGCAGCGACCGGACCACCGGAGAGCTTCCGGTAGGCGTAGACGGTGATCAGCGACACCACCGGGTAGGCGACGATGAGGCCGACCAGGCACGCCAGCGTGCCGACGATGAAGATGCCGATCGTCGTCAGCCACGTCAGCGCCACCGGACCGAAATTGGCCTTGGCGATGTTGAAGCTGGTCGTGATGGCGTCGATACCGGACACGTTGCGGTCCAGCACGATCACCGTGGTGAACATCAACATGATGGTCGCGATGATGCCGGGCACGATGCACAGCACGATCCCGATGGCGACGATGATGCCGGACACGACCGACGCGATGATCACGTTGCCCACGTTGCGCGGCTTGAAGAACGAACCGATCTCGACCTGTTGCCCATTGGCGATGTCGAGCATGCCGCCGACGTAGGCGGACTGCACCACCGCCGCGACGACCAGCATGACGATGCTGCCGATGATGGAGACGACGATGCCACCGGCACCCATCGAGACGCTCGCCGCGTAGCCACCGTCGTAGCTGGTGTAGCTGTCGGTGGTGGTGAACATGCTCGAGATGAACTGGATGATGCCCTGCAGGACCGCGTACACCACGCCGAACACCAGCGTCGGCACGAGGATTGCGGCCGCGTTCTTGCTGAACTTGTTCCACGCCCAGGAGAACGCCTCACCGACGCTGTATCCCTGGCCGGGGCCGCCGAACGCCGGTGCACCCGGATATCCGGGCGGCGGCGGCGCATAACCACCCTGTGGTGGCGGCGGTGGGGGGTAACCGCCGGCCGGCGGCGGCGGGTAATTCCCTTGCGGCGGCGGATAGTTACCGGCCGGCGGGGGCGGGTAGGCACCCGGTGCGGGCGGCGGCGGGTAACCGCCGGGGGCCGGCGGGGGCGGGTAGCCACCCGGCGCGGGCGGCGGGTAGCCACCGGCGGGCGGGACGTTCTCCGGTGGCGGATATCCGCCCGGCGGGTAGTTGCCGGGCGGAGGTGGTGGCTGAGTCATAACACCCTCTCGTCAGTCGGTCGTTACGGTGAAACGCCGGTCCGCACAGTGATTTCGCGGACCGGCGCTTCGGTTGAGCCTAGGTCAGAGCGGCAGGCAGACGGACTTCACGATCTTGTCCACGAGCGTCTGCCGCTTCTGGTCCCACAGCGGGAACAGCACGGCGACAATCCAAATGATGCCGCACACACCGGAAAACACCAGGTAGATCAACTCGCGCACGATGGACATACCGAAACCCAAAGGCTGCCCGGTGTTTTCGTTGATCACCTTGAACTTCATGATGCCCTTGCCGATGCTGGACCCCGTCGTACCCTGCCGGTAGCCGAGATTCCAGACGATGAAGGCGAAGGCAAGGATCGAGCACACCGCGATCGAGACCTGCCCGAGCGTCGAGGCACCGGTTGCGCAGAAGTCACCGAGGTCGTACTCCGAGGTCTGGGTGATACAGACCGTGTCTTGGGTGCCCAGCAGCAGTCCCCAGCCGATCCCGACAATGATGTAGACCGGGATGTAATCGAGAATGTAGGCCAGCACACGGGTCAACCACGGCGTGTACGCGTCCTGCGGCAACCCACCGCCGGGAGCCGGTCCCCCGAATCCCGCACCGAAACCCGGACCCGATCCCCCGCCCGGCGGCGGAGGCGGCGGGAAGCCACCCTGCGGCGGAGGCGGATAGCCACCACCGGGAGGCGGTGGGGGTGGCGGGTAATTTCCAGGCGGCGGTGGCGGAGGTGTGGTCATGGACGCCTTCCAAGGTGAGGAAATTAGCTGACTATGAGCGGTGTCACCCTACCTGAGAATTCGCCCGAAATGGCGACCATAGCCATTTCTTCATCGCCCCGACATAACGACCGTGGCACGCCAATCATTAGTGTAAGTAATTGATTTCGCACCTATCAAACTGCGACGGACACCGTGAAAACGCGGGCGTCTACCGGGGGAAACCGCCGTCGGAAAGCGATCCGAGAAGATCATGGCGGGTAAGCACACCGATCGGTTTGCCATCCTCGACGACCATCAGCGCGTCGTAATCGCGCAAAGTCTTGGCCGCGGTGCTGAGCAGTTCGCCGGAACCGATCAGTGGCAGCGGTGCGCCCATATGGTCGCCGACCGCGTCGGCCAACTTCGCCCGTCCCTCGAAGACGGCGGAGAGCAGGTCCCGCTCGGATACGCTGCCGGCCACCTCGCCGGCCATCACGGGCGGTTCCGCACCGACGACGGGCATCTGCGACACCCCGTACTCACGCAGGATGTTGATCGCGTCACGGACGGTTTCCGACGGATGGGTGTGCACAAGATCCGGCAGCTCACCGGACTTGCGCCGCAAGATGTGCCCGACCGTGACCTCTTCGATGGACCCATCCAGCCTGCTGCGCAGGAAGCCGTACGACGACATCCACGCATCGTTGAATACCTTCGACAGGTAACCGCGTCCACCATCGGGCAGCAACACCACCACCACGGCGTCGGGGCCTTCCCGCTCGGCCACCCGCAGCGCCGCCACGACGGCCATCCCGCACGAACCGCCGACCAGCAGGGCCTCCTCGCGGGCGAGCCGGCGGGTCATCTCGAACGAATCCGCGTCCGACACCGCGATGATCTCGTCGGGCACGGTCGGGTCATACGCACTGGGCCAGAAATCCTCACCGACACCCTCGACCAGGTACGGGCGCCCGGTGCCGCCCGAGTACACCGAACCCTCCGGGTCGGCCCCGATGACCTTGACCCGTCCCTCGGACACCTCTTTGAGGTAACGGCCGGTTCCGGTGATGGTGCCGCCGGTACCGACGCCCGCCACGAAATGCGTGATCTTGCCCTCGGTGTCGGCCCAGATCTCCGGACCGGTGGTCTCGTAGTGGCTGGCCGGCCCGTTCGGGTTGGAGTACTGGTCGGGCTTCCATGCCCCGGGCACCTCCTCGACCAGCCGGTTGGAGACGCTGTAGTAGCTGTCCGGGTGGTCCGGCGGCACCGCCGTCGGGCACACCACGACCTCGGCGCCGTACGCGCGCAACACGTTCTGCTTGTCCTCGCTGACCTTGTCCGGACAGACGAAGATGCACTTGTAGCCGCGCTGCTGCGCCACCAGCGCCAGACCGACTCCGGTATTGCCGGAGGTCGGTTCCACGATGGTGCCACCAGGTTTGAGGGCGCCGCTGGCCTCGGCCGCGTCGATCATCTTCACGGCGATCCGGTCCTTGGAACTGCCGCCCGGGTTCAGGTACTCGACCTTGGCGGCGACCAGTCCGGCGCCGTGCGGCACAACCGAGTTCAGCTGAACCAGCGGGGTGTTACCGATGAGGTCACTGATGTGCCTGGCGATGCGCATACATCCATCGTGTCAGGCCGCGCCATCAGTCACCAAGCGGGAGTCACCAGGTGGCTTCGCGAATGTACTCACCGATCTGGCGCAACGAGCGCGTCGCCTCGTTCACCAACGGCGAACACAACTGGAAGACGTGCATCTGGCCTGGCCAGACCCTTACCTCGACCGGTACGCCCTCGGCGGCCAGCATTCGGGCGGCCTTTCGCGCATCGTTGAGCAGAACCTCCGAACCCGACACGTGAATGAGCGTGCGGGGCAGTCCCGGCTCGATGTAGTCCAGGGGTTCGTACACCTCTTCCCCGGTCTTGTCCGCGGCCCTGCCGATCAGTTCGGCGAGTGCACCGAACGCGTGCGGCGGGAACATCGCGTCA
This sequence comes from Mycolicibacterium fluoranthenivorans, assembly GCF_011758805.1. Taxonomy (NCBI): domain Bacteria; kingdom Bacillati; phylum Actinomycetota; class Actinomycetes; order Mycobacteriales; family Mycobacteriaceae; genus Mycobacterium; species Mycolicibacterium fluoranthenivorans. The sequence continues at coordinate 346,572 of NZ_JAANOW010000004.1, forward strand.
CCGTCGAGATTCGGATGCTGTTCGCGGCCGGCGTTGTCGATCTCGAACAGCGGCGAGAGCGTCACCATGGCGGCGGGTTCCTCACCTTCGGCCAACAGCCGCTGAGCAAGCGCCAGCGAGAGGTAGCCACCGGCCGAGTCCCCGGCCAGCACGATGTGCTCGGGCGCATAACCGGTCAGCCGCAGCCAGCGGTAGGCGTCGTAGCAGTCGTCGAGCGCCTCGCCGATCGAATGTTTGGGCAGCTTCCGGTAGTTCACGACGAACATCGGGCTGTCGGCGAACTTCGACAGGCTCTCCACCAGCCGGCCGTGCGTGTTCACACCGCACGACAGGAAGGCCCCGCCGTGCAGGTACAGCACGACGCTGCGGTTACCGTCCGCCGGCAGCACCCCGTCGGCGCGGACCAGTTGCGCCGTGCAGTTCGGCAACGCGATGGTGGCACGCACGGTGCCGGCCGACGGCCGCAGGACTCGCGCGGCGAAGTCCACGATCCCGAACGGCCAGGGCAGCGTAGGAGCGTGGCAACCGATTGCCAGAATCGGCTTGATGGTCATCCGAGCGGCCAGGGAAGCCAGTCGGCCGGCGATACTCGGACCGTCTTCGACGACCTCGACCGGGGCCCAGTCACTGACCGGGAATCGACGTACTCGATGGGCTCTAGCTGCACTGATAGCAGCACGAGAGGAGCCTGAGATCTCACTTGGTGCCGTCATCGCCACCACTTCCTACGCCGTTGTAGTGCCCGGATAAGTCTGGTTACTTAGCCAACCGGAGTAACTTAGCTTGCCACCGTCAATATGTTCAACAAATCAAAGTGCCGATTTGGTGCCGCACTCGATACCGCAACGTGACCGTTCGGACAGCTCGAGCTCACTGACATCCGTGCACAGATCACTAAAATCAACCGGGTGGGCACACCGCGTCGGTCAACCATCGCTCTGGCGGCCGCGGCCGTCGCGTCAACGGGTTCGGCCTATGTCGGGGCTCGCACCCTTCTGACCGGACAAGCCGCCAAGACGCGCCAGGTCATCCCCAAATCCTGGGACGTGCCACCCCGCGCCGACGGCGTCTACCACCCCGGCGGCGGACCGGTCGAACGTTTCCAGCGCGGTGTCACCTTCGATCTGCACCTGATGGTCTTCGGCGATTCGACCGCCACCGGCTACGGCTCGCAGTCGGCCGAAGAGGTACCGGGCGTGCGGATCGCCCGGGGGCTGGCAGAGCTGTCCGGCAAGCGGGTCCGGTTGAGCACGAAGGCGATCGTCGGCGCGACATCCAAAGGGCTGTCCGGTCAGATCGACGCCATGTACGTGGCGGGTCCGCCGCCGGACGCGGCGGTCATCATGATCGGCGCCAACGACATCACCGCCGTCAACGGCATCGGTCCGTCGGCACGCCGGCTGGAGTCGGCGGTGCGTCGACTGCGGAACAGCGGCGCCGTCGTCGTCGTGGGCACCTGCCCGGATTTCGGTGTCATCTCCGCGATCCCGCAACCACTGCGCTGGTACACCCGCAGCCGCGGGCTGAGCCTGGCGCGCGCCCAGGCCGCGGCCGTGCGCGCGGCCGGCGGGGTGCCGGTGCCGTTCTCGGATCTGCTGGCACCGCATTTCCAGCAGGCACCCGACAGGCTGTTCTCGCCGGACGGCTACCACCCGTCCGGCGAGGGGTACGCCCTGGCAGCCGAGCAGTTGCTGCCGGCGCTCTGCGACGCACTGGGTGAACACGATCCCGAGTCGCCGTTGCAGTCGGCGAACTCGGTGTTCGGCCGGGTCAGCAGCCTGACCCGGCTGTGGCGGCGCACCACGGGCGTACCCGCACCGATCGTCGCTCCTGTCACGGGTTAGGTTCTGGGGGAAGCAACCCCTCCACCTCGGGAGCCAGAGGAGCCATCATGCCCGAAGCCGTCATCGTTGCCACTGCCCGTTCACCGATCGGCCGCGCCGTAAAGGGATCGCTGGCCACCATGCGTCCCGACGACCTGGCCGCCCAGATGGTGCGCGCGGTACTCGACAAGGTGCCCTCGCTGGACCCCAGGGACATCGACGACCTGATGATGGGCTGCGCGCAGCCCGCCGGCGAGGCCGGCTACAACATCGCGCGTGCGGTGGCCGTCGAACTCGGCTACGACTTCCTGCCGGGCACCACCGTGAACCGGTACTGCTCGTCCTCGCTGCAGACCACCCGGATGGCCTTCCACGCCATCAAGGCCGGCGAGGGTGACGTGTTCATCTCCGCCGGTGTCGAGACCGTGTCCCGCTTCGGTGTCGGCGCCGCCGACGGTGCGCCCAACAGCAAGAACGCCATGTTCGACGAGGCGCAGGCGCGCACGGTCAAGCAGGCCGAAGGCGCCACCGAGTGGCACGACCCCCGCGAAGACGGCCTCATCCCCGACGTCTACATCGCCATGGGCCAGACCGCCGAGAACGTCGCGAACTACACCGGCATCAGCCGCGAGGACCAGGACCACTGGGGCGTGCGGTCGCAGAATCGCGCGGAGGAGGCCATCAAGAACGGCTTCTTCGAGCGCGAGATCGTTCCGGTGACGCTGCCCGACGGCACCGTCGTGTCCACCGATGACGGTCCGCGCGCCGGCACCTCCTACGACAAGATCAGCCAGCTCAAGCCGGTGTTCCGGCCCAACGGCACGATCACCGCGGGCAACGCCTGTCCCCTCAACGACGGCGCCGCCGCGGTCGTCATCATGAGCGACACCAAGGCCAGGGAGCTGGGGCTGACCCCGCTGGCGCGGATCGTCTCCACCGGGGTGTCCGGGCTGTCGCCGGAGATCATGGGCCTGGGCCCGATCGAGGCCATCACCCGGGCATTGGCCAAGGCCGGCAAGACGATCTCCGATATCGACCTGGTCGAGATCAACGAGGCCTTCGCGGTGCAGGTGATCGGGTCCGCCCGCGAGCTCGGCATCGATGAGGACAAGCTGAACGTGTCCGGTGGCGCCATCGCCTTGGGTCACCCGTTCGGTATGACCGGCGCCCGCATCACCGCGACGTTGCTGAACAACCTGGCGACCTACGACAAGACCTTCGGTATCGAGTCGATGTGCGTCGGCGGCGGCCAGGGTATGGCGATGGTCGTGGAGCGACTGTCCTGATTTCACCGTGCACTGGGGGCGCGAGCATGCGACATGTTCGCGCCCCCGGCGCATCACAGACACCCGAGGAACCATGACCACTCTCGGAACACCGCTGTCGGCGCACGCCACCCGGGTGATGCTGCTGGGTTCGGGTGAACTGGGCCGCGAAGTCCTGATCGCCTTGCAGCGCCTCGGCGTCGAGACCATCGCCGTCGATCGCTACGACAACGCGCCCGGCCATCAGATCGCGCATCACGCGCGCACCATCTCGATGACCGATCCCGATCAACTCCGGGCGCTCATCGAAGCCGAGAAGCCCGACCTCGTGGTGCCCGAGATCGAGGCGATCGCCACCCCGACGCTGGAGGCTCTGGAGGCCGACGGCGTGGTGCGGGTGATCCCGACGGCGCGGGCAGCGCGGCTGACCATGGACCGCGAGGGTATTCGCCGGCTGGCTGCCGAAACCCTCGGTCTGCCGACCAGTCCGTACCGATTCTGCGATTCGCAGGACGAACTACAAGCCGCGATCGACGAGAGCATCGGCTATCCGTGCGTCGTCAAGCCGGTGATGAGCAGTTCGGGCAAAGGCCAGAGCAAGATCGACGGCCCGGATGACGTGGCCGCGGCGTGGGCCTACGCCATGTCCGGCAGCCGGGTGAGCAACACCCGCATCATCGTCGAGGGATTCGTCGATTTCGACTACGAGATCACGCTGCTGACGGTGCGGGCCGTCGATGGCACCCAGTTCTGCGAACCGATCGGACACAAACAGGTCAGCGGCGACTATGTCGAGAGCTGGCAGCCTCACCCGATGTCCGCCACCGCCCTCGAGCGTGCGCAGCACATCGCGCGCACGGTGACACAGGATCTGGGCGGGCAGGGCATCTTCGGTGTCGAGCTGTTCGTCAAGGGTGATCAGGTCTGGTTCAGCGAGGTCAGCCCGCGGCCGCACGACACCGGCATGGTGACCATGGTGACGCAGTGGCAGAACGAGTTCGAGCTGCACGCCCGGGCCATCCTGGGCCTGCCGGTCGACACCTCACTCAAGACCCCGGGGGCGAGCGCGGTGATCTACGGCGGCGTGGATGCCGAGGGCATCGTCTTCGACGGGGTGGACGACGCACTGCAGGTGCCGCGCACCGACATTCGGCTGTTCGGTAAGCCGGAGAGCTTCGTGAAGCGCCGGATGGGTGTGGCGCTGGCCTACGACGCCGACGTGGACACCGCCCGCGCCAACGCCGTCCAGGCAGCGAGCCGGGTCATCCCACGCGCGGTGTAGCCACGTCGATCGGCAGTCAGCTCATCGCTCGTCGTGCACCAGGAATCGCGGATGGTCCAAACGCCACGCCCCCAACGTGATCAGTGCGCCAATGATCCACAGTGCCAGCAGAGAATCCTGGGTTCCTATGACGGAGAACGCGATACCGCCGGCCGCAGCACCGGTCAGAAAACCGATGTAAGTGCTCAGATGGGGCACCCAGGCCCACCGGGTGACCCCGGCCAGGTGCAACGAGGCGCCCTGTCCGATCTTCACCAGCGTGCCCGTCACGTATGACAACGGCATGACCACCTCGCCCCGCCGGCTTATCGACGTATTGAGAGCACCCAGACCGAAGGCCAGGCACAGCACCGGGATCGCGCCTATCTGCGGCCCGTCATCCGGGAGCAGCACGTCACAGAGCCACGCGACGAACGACGCCGATGTCGCCATGATCGTGGCGCCGTGCCTGGCCTTGCGCCACAGGTACAGCCGGGCGAGTGTGGCTGTACCGACGCCGAACAGGAAGGCGGCGACCGCAGTGGCCGCCGAAATTCCCAACGCGTGATTGCCTTTCAGGTGCTCGAGCACCATCCGCTCGGAGTTGCCGGTCATGAACGTGACATACCAGCCCGAGGTGTAGAGCCACGCCGCGGCGCCCGTGGCCCCTGCCAGGACGGCCAGCAGCGCCGCCAGCGCCATCTCTCGCCCGTCGTGAAATGGTCCGAGAGCTGGATTCTTGACAGCCGCGACGGGCGATGTCGTCGATGTCGTCGATGTCGTCGATGTCATTGTTGAGGAGCCTTTCCGGATGCGGCCGATATTTCGTCGGGATGACGGGGTGGATCGAGCCGTAGCGAATCGACCAGTCGGCGGTACAGCACGCAACGTGCCAAGAGATCCTGATGGCGGCCGAGGTCTACCACCCGTCCCTGATCCATGACGACGATGGTGTCCGCGTCGATGACCGTGGAAAGCCGATGCGCGATGGTGAGCACGGCTCCGGTGCGAGCCTGTTCCCGAATGACCTGGTGCACCGCAGATTCCGAGAGTCCGTCGATCTGGGCGGTCGCTTCGTCGAGCAGCAGCACCTCCGGGTGCGCCAGCACTGCCCTGGCCAGCGCGATGCGTTGCCGCTGTCCACCGGAGATGGTCGTACCGGCCACGTCGGTGTCGAGTCCGTGTTCAAGGCCGTCGACGAAATCGGTCAGCCGGACCCGTTGCAACACCTCGGCGATATCGCCCTCGGACGCTGCCGGATTGGCGAACACGAGGTTGTCGTACAGGCTTCCCGGCAGCAGGGGGGTGTCCTGCTCCACGTAGCCGAGGCGGGCTCGGACCGCAGCTGTGGAGAGTTCGGAGTATGCCGTTCCCGACATCGACATCCGACCGCTCTCGGGCTCCATGAACTTGAGGATCAAGGAGAACAGCGTGGTCTTGCCTGCACCCGACGGACCGACGATTGCGGTATGCCCCCGCCGCGGGATCTCCAGGCTGACGTCCCGCAGCACCGCAGGGGCCCCGAGGTGATAGCCGGCCGTCACTCCGTCGAAGGCGAGTACCGGTGCGGCGACATCATCCTGTGCCGTCGGCGTCGACTCGGCCGAGTCGGATTCGACAGCCAGGGCCTGCACTTCGCGCATCCGGCCCGCGGCCGCCACACCCGCCTGCAAGGTGGTCAGGTCGTTGCTCAATTCCATTGTCGGACCGAGTAAGCCGACGGTGTAGAGCAGGAAGGCCACCAGCGTCGACATCGTCATCTGACCGGTGGTCACCAGGTAGGCGCCACCACACACGATCAGCAACGTGGCCGTCTGAATCCCCGAGAAGGCGATGCTCCACACCAGCGCCTCGCGCCGCACCGCACGCAGACCCTGCAGCCTGGACTCCGAGGCGTGCGCCACCAGTGCATCGGCTTGACTGCGCTCAGCGGCCGCCACCTTGACCGTCTTGATCGCACGCAGGGTGCTCTCCAGCGCCCCACCCAGGATGCCCAACGACTCCTGTGCGCGCTCCTGTGCCTGGCCTATCGCCGGCATCAGTATCGCGAACACCAGGGCGATCACGACGATCGCACCGATCGTGACCGCACCGAGCAGCGGATTCAGCACGACCATCATCACCAGGGTCCCCACCAGGGTGATGGTGCCGTTGACCAGACCGACCACGCTCGAAGACGCCGCCTCCCTGAGCAACACGGAGTCACTGGTCACGCGAGTGACAAGTTCGCCGGTCGGTCGCGCCTGCAGTGGAATCAACCGCGCCAGGAGAAACCGATGGACCATCGTCCGGCGCGCGTCATAGACGACGTTCTCGGCCAACGTTCCCAGGATCACCCACTGGCACCAGCTCAGCGCGGTGCCGGCCACGATCAGTCCGGCAAGCAGGATGATCGGGCCGCCGAACAGGCTGCCGGCCGCCCCGATCGAGTCCAGCACCCAACGCGTGACCAGTGGCGTGGCGAGTTCGGCAGCGGCAACACCCAGTCCCAGAACAAGTGCGAAGGCCAGCTTGGGAGCCTGTGGGCGCGCGAATGCCCACAGGATCGAGAGCCTGGACCGCTGCTCTTCCGGAGCACGCGAGATCGCTGTGGTCGTGGATGCCATACCCATAATTAGGACACAGGTGTCCTAATTTCGTCAACCAGTGTCCGATTCAGCTCCCATGGTGGACGATAGGGGCATGACGTCGCCGATCGAATCCACACGGTTGCGGGACAGAATGCGCGCAACACTGCTCCTCGCCGCCATCGACGTAGTCAGCGACAACCCCTCGGCGACCATGGGGGACGTGGCCACCGCGGCCGGGGTCGCCCGGAGCACGCTGCACCGGTATTTCCCGGACCGCGCCTCCCTGATGGACGGCATCGAAAGACACGTCGAAGCCCAGTACGAGGAAGCGATCGAACAGGCGCACACTCACGAAGGCACCGGCCTGGCCGCCTACACCAGGATTGTCGATGAGCTCCTGGAACGACTCGACAGCCTGGGCTGGTGGATGCGCGCCGCCTGCGAGGACGACGTCGACGACTTCGACTGCGAGGCCGACCGCGGCATCCTGGCCGTGGTGCAGCGCGGCCAGCAGGATCACACCCTGGACCCGCGATTCACACCCGCGTGGATGGTCACCATGACCTGGTCGCTGCTGTCCTCTGCACACCAAGACATGCGCCACGGGCATCAGCCTCGCCGAGCGATCCGCGATATGTGCCGCACCGCACTGCTCAAGCTCGCCGCTTCCCCGGTGGCTTCTGCCGAAGACGCACAGGACGACATGACCCGGAGGCCGTGACCGTCGAGGAGATCGTTGGAATCGACCCGTTCGACCGCGAGCATGAAAAAGGGCGCCCACGCTGTGGACGCCCTTTCTCTCGCCGTCGTGCTAGTCGTTGTTGAAGTAACTCAGCAGGCGCAGGATCTCGATGTACAGCCAGACCAGGGTGACGGTCAGGCCCAGGGCGATGCCCCACGCGGCCTTCTCCGGCGCACCGGCGCGGATCAGCTGGTCCGCGGAATCGAAGTCCACGAGGAACATGAACGCGGCCAAGCCGATGCAGACCAGGGAGAACACGATGGCGAGCGGGCCACCGCTACGCAGGCCGAAACCCTCGCCGCCGCCGACACCGAAGAGTGCGAGCACCATGTTCAGCAGCGCGATCGCCACGACACCGAACATCGCGGCCACCAGCATCCGGGTGAACTTGGGCGTCACCCGGATCGCTCCGGTCTTGTAGACCACCAGCATGCCGACGAAAACGCCCACCGTGCCGAAGACCGCCTGCGCGATCATGCCGGGGCCGCCGGTGGAGACCAGGTTGGCGAACAGGAAGGACGCCGCGCCGAGGAACAGACCTTCCAATGCGGCGTAGCTCAGCACGATGGCCGGGTTGTCCTGCTTGCGACCGAACGTCGCGATCATCACCAGCGCGAAGCCACCGAGACCGCCGATGGCCACGAACGGCATCATCAGTCCGTAGTTCTGCGACACGAGGAAGTACGACAGGACGCCGACGACCGTCACCACGGCCAGGGTGATACCCGTCTTGGTGACGACATCATCGATGGTCAGCGGTCGCGAGACGCCGCGCTGCTGGTCCGGGTACTGCGTGACATAAGGTTCCGCATCACGCACTTGCTGCGCACCGAAGCTCGCGGCTCCGGTACCGAATTGCGCGTATCCGCCCTGCTCTTTCGGCAGGGAGCGGAATACCGGGTTGCTGCTCTCGCGCACCGTAGGTCCTCTCCTGTGCTGTAGGTCCGGCGTTCCCGGACGTACGATCAACGATCAAGTCCTCCGACAGGTTCCCGAGACGCTGATAAGACTCTCAGGAAACGTCCAGGATTGATCTTGGTCAAACCCTACCCGTCGCTGCATCCACTGGGGCGACGAACTAGATTGCAATCGTGACCGAAAACGAGGACATCCTAGTAAGTGTCCGCAATGGTGTCGGCATCCTGACCTTGAACCGGCCCAGAGCGATCAACTCCCTCAACGACGTCATGGTCGCCGGTATCGCGCGGGCACTGACCGACTGGGAACACGACGATGCCATCACGGCCGTCCTGCTCACCGGCGCCGGCGAGCGGGGGCTGTGCGCGGGCGGCGACGTGGTCGCCCTCTATCACTCCGCCTTGGCGGGCGGCGCGGCGGCGCGATCGTTCTGGTGGGACGAATACCTGCTCAACGCGCACATCGGTCGGTACGCCAAACCGTATGTCGCCCTGATGGACGGCATCGTGATGGGCGGCGGCGTCGGCGTCGCCGCGCACGGTAACGTCCGGGTGGTCACCGAGAAGACCAAGATGGGCATGCCGGAGGTCGGCATCGGCTTCATCCCCGATGTCGGCGGCACCTACCTGTTGTCCCGCGCCCCCGGGCGGCTCGGCCTGCATGCCGCACTGACCGGTGCACCGTTCTCCGGCGCGGACGCCATCGCGATGGGCTTCGCCGACCATTACGTCCCGCATGATCGCCTCGCCGACTTCGCCGAGGCCGTCATCGCCGACGGTCACGAAGATGCGCTGCGCTCCTACGCCGAGGAGCCGCCGGCCAGTGAGCTGCTCGCCCAGCGGGATTGGATCGACAGTTGCTACGCCGGCGAAACCGTCGCCGAGATCCTCACCGACCTGCGCGGCCACGATGAGCAGGCCGCGCGGGACGCGGCCGACCTCATCGCCACCCGTTCGCCCATCGCGCTGGCGGTCACGCTGACCGCCGTGCGCCGCGCCGCGCACCTGCACTCGCTCGAAGAGGTGCTCCAACAGGAGTACCGGGTCTCGGTGGCCTCGGTGGCCTCGCATGATTTCGTCGAGGGTATCCGCGCCCAACTCGTCGACAAGGACCGCAACCCGACATGGTCGCCGGCCACCCTGGAGCTCTGCGACGATGCGGCGATCGACGCGTATTTCGCCGCCGCCCATCCTGATCTGACGTTCTGAACAAGGAGATCCGATGACTGACTACGAGACCATCCTGGTGACCCGCGCGGGCCGCGTCGGCACCATCACGCTGAACCGGCCCAAGGCGCTCAACGCCCTCAACAGCCAGGTGATGCACGAAGTCACCACGGCCGCAGCCGAATTCGATGCCGACGCGGGTATCGGCGCGATCATCGTGACCGGCAGCGAAAAGGCGTTCGCCGCCGGCGCCGATATCAAGGAGATGGCCGACCTGTCCTTCGCCGACGTCTACTCGTCGGACTTCTTCGCCCTGTGGGGCACGTTCGCCGCCACCCGCACGCCCACCATCGCCGCGGTCGCCGGGTACGCGCTCGGCGGCGGCTGCGAGCTGGCCATGATGTGCGACCTGCTGATCGCCGCCGATACCGCGAAGTTCGGCCAGCCGGAGATCAAGCTCGGCGTGCTGCCGGGGATGGGCGGCAGCCAGCGCCTGACCCGCGCCATCGGCAAGGCCAAGGCGATGGATCTGATCCTCACCGGCCGCACCATCGACGCCGCCGAGGCCGAGCGCAGCGGACTGGTGTCACGGGTGGTGCCCGCCGACACCCTGCTCGAGGAGGCCAACGCCACCGCCGCGACCATCGCCGGGATGTCGCTGTCGGCGGCGCGGATGGCCAAGGAAGCCGTCAACCGGGCCTTCGAATCCACGCTCGCCGAGGGCCTGCTCTACGAGCGCCGGTTGTTCCACTCGGCCTTCGCCACCGACGACCAGACCGAAGGTATGAACGCGTTCACCGAGAAGCGCGCACCGAATTTCACGCATCGCTAAAGTCAAGCGGTGACCGCCACCGCCCTCGAAGCCCCGCCAGCACCTGCAGCCAAGCGGGCCTGGTGGATTCGGCACTACACCTTCTTCGGCACAGCCACCGGTCTGGTGTTCATCTGGCTGTCGATGACACCGTCGCTGCTGCCGCGCGGCCCGCTGTTCCAGGGGCTGGTCAGCGGAGCCGCCGGCGCGATCGGCTACATGCTCGGCGTCTTCGGCGTCTGGCTGATTCGGTACATGCGGTCCAGAGACACCAGCCCGTCCGCCCCGGGCTGGGCGTGGAAGGTGCTCATCGCGGTCGGCATCCTCGGCCAGATCGCGGCGGTCGTCTGGTTCCACGTGTGGCAGGACGATGTTCGCGATCTGTTCGGGGTGCCGCGGCTGACCTTCTGGGACCACCCGCTCACGGGGGTGCTGTCCGTCGTCTTCCTGTTCGCCTTCGTCGAACTCGGCCAGCTGGTCGACAAGCTGGTGCACTTCCTGGTGCGCCAGCTGGAGCGCATCGCGCCACCTCGGGTGTCCGCGACGGTGGCGGTGGGATTGCTGCTCGCACTGTTCATCGCACTGCTCAACGGTGTGGTGGTGCGTTTCGCGATGTCCACCATCAACAACACCTTCGAGTCGGTGAACAACGAGGCCGATCCCGACAATGCCGCTCCCACAACACCATTGCGCTCAGGCGGACCGCAGTCACTGGTCAGTTGGTCCTCGCTGGGTCATCAGGGCCGGGTCTTCGTGTCCGGCGGGCCGTCGGTCGAGGATCTGTCGAAGTTCAACGGCGCCAAGGCGACCGAGCCCATCCGGGCCTACGCCGGGCTGAATTCGGCCGAGGGGATCAAGGCGATCGCGAAGAAGGCCGCCGAGGAACTCCGGCGCGCCGGCGGCCTGGACCGCAAGGTCATCGCGGTGGCGACCACCACCGGGACCGGCTGGATCAACGAGGCCGAGGCCACGGCTCTGGAATACATGTACAACGGCGACACCGCGATCGTGTCGATGCAGTATTCGTTCCTGCCCAGCTGGATCTCGTTCCTGGTGGACAAGGAGAACGCCCGCCAGGCCGGCCAGGCACTGTTCGAAGAGGTCGACGCGATGGTGCGCGAACTCCCCGAGAACAAGCGACCCAAGCTCGTGGTGTTCGGCGAGAGCCTGGGCTCCTTCGGCGGTGAGGCACCGTTCCTGGCGCTGAACAATCTGATCGCCCGCACCGACGGTGCGCTGTTCTCCGGCCCGACGTTCAACAACACCATCTGGACCGATCTGACCATCAACCGCGACGAAGGATCACCGCAGTGGCTGCCGATCTACGACAAGGGTGAGAACGCCCGGTTCGTCGCCCGGCCGGACAACCTGAACCGGCCCGCTGATCCATGGGGGCACCCGCGTGTGGTGTACCTGCAGCACGCGTCCGACCCGATCGCCTGGTGGAATCCCGATCTGCTGTTCGCCAAACCCGATTGGCTGAGAGAACCTCGCGGGTATGACGTTTCGCCTCGGATGGAGTGGATTCCGGTGGTGACGTTCCTGCAGGTGTCCGCCGATATGGCGGTCGCGGTCGACGTACCGGACGGGCACGGCCATGTCTATGTGCGCGATGTCGCCAACGCGTGGGCGGCCGTACTGCAACCACCCGGCTGGACCCCGGCCAAGACCGAACAGCTACGGCCGCTGCTGCGCTCCGGCGAATGACGCGGCCGCCAGGGCGTGATAGCCACCGATGACGTCGGTGGCCCGGTGCAGCCCCAGATCCTGCAGCGCCGCGGCGGCCAGGCTGGAGGTGTAGCCCTCCGAGCACAGCACCACCCACTCGACGTCGTCGTCGACCGCCTGCGGCAGCCGGGCGTCACTGGTGGGATCGGCGCGCCACTCCAGCACGTTGCGCTCGATCACCAGAGCGCCCGCCACCTCGCCCTCGGCGGCGCGCTGGGCGGCGGGCCGGATGTCGACGAGCAGGGCGCCGCGTTCCAGCGCCGCGGGCACCTCGTCGGCGGGCAGGCGGTGCAGTCGCGACCGGGCGGCCGCGAGTACCTCATCGATCCGGCTCATGTCATCCTTCGGGTGCATCGGTCAGTTCGGTCCGGTTGCGGCGCAGCGTCTGCTTGTCGGTGACCTCGTAGTAGGACATCGCCGTCAGCGGCGGCGAGTAGGCGTGCACGCTGAGCGTGACCGGAGCGGCCGGAACACCGGCAAATCCCCCGGTCGCCGCCGTGGGCGCCCACACCACATCGTGCACCCACCCGAGCGGAAAGGCCGCCTGGTCCCCCGCGCGCAACCGCCTGCGCTTGAAGGCCTGACCGTCCCAGCGGGTCTCGCTCAGCGCACCCGAGACCACCGTCAGCGCGCCCAGCGAGCCGCCGTGATCATGCAGTTCGGTGGAGCGGTCCGGGACCCAGCTGATCAACCAGATATCGAGCTCGTCATCGCCATAGAGGCGGCTGTACCAGCGCTCGTCGGTCGGTGGACCGCCCGCGGGCAGCAACCGGTCATACCGGCCGGACAGCACATCGTCGGCGCAGCGGTCGGTCGCGTTGAGCAGATCCGGCAGCCGCAGGCGGGTGGGCGCGGAGACCGCGGGCGGGGCGACGAGCGCTGCGGCAGAGGCAGAAACCATGGGTGACTCCAAAAAGGGAACGGTTGACGGGCGTGCGTGCTGGTGCTGTCAGACAGCAAGCGCGCAACAACAGCTCCGAAAACCGGTCCCCTCCATCACGGCCGCGAGTGTTGCATAGATTGGAAACATGCGCAGCTACCCGATTCTGGTGTTCGCGGCCGCAACAGTCGCCCTGGCCGGTTGTTCATCGCACCCCGAGGCCCCGACCGCGTCGAGCACGACCACCGCCACGCCGATCTCGGAGCCGCCGCCGTTACCGCAGGAAGCGCCACTGCGCGCGGGAGCCGTCGCGGTCTCGCCTCGCGGGGTCACCACCGTCGTCGACGTGCCCTCCGATGCCACGGAATCCCAGTACGGGCAGGCCTGCCACGCTGCCAAGCTCTGGCTCGACGAGCAGCGTGCCGAACCGCGCACCCTGGTCGAGGACTATCTGAAGACCCTGCAGGCGCCCGAGGCCAACGGTCCGGGCAGCTTCAACACCCCGTGGGTGCAGCTCACCCCGGCGCAGCAGGCCGGCGTCATCATGGCGGCAAACGCCGCCGCCAACGGTGAGTGCGGCTGAGGTTCGAATCAGGCCGAGCCGAAAGCCCGCTGCGCGATCCGTTCCCGGCCCCGCGCCGGTGTGACGGCCGCTCACGTGCCCGGGGTTGTGCCCGCTGCCGCGATCTGCCCGAATACGGCAGGATGACGGTGTGGACTTTCGTAATCGCACCGCACTGATCACCGGCGCCAGCGGCGGAATCGGTGAAGAGTTCGCCCACCAGCTCGCCGGTCTCGGAGCCGACCTGGTGCTCGTCGCACGCCGGGCGGACAAGCTGGAGGAGCTGCAGGCGACGCTGTCGCGCAGCACGCCGGGCATTCGGATCGACGTGCTCGCCGCCGATCTGTCCCTGCCGGGGTCGGGGGCACAGCTGGCCGCGCAGGTCGAGGCCCTCGGCCGGAAGGTCGACGTGCTGATCAACAATGCCGGTGTCGGGTCGCACGGCGAGTTCGTCGAGCTGGACCCGGATGCGCTGGCCGCGCAGATTCAGCTGAACTGCGGCACCCTGGTCGATCTGACGGCGCGGTTCCTGCCATCGATGGTGCGGACGGGCAGCGGATTGGTGATCAACGTCGCGTCCACCGCGGCGTTCCAGCCGACCCCGACCATGGCCGTCTACGGTGCCACCAAGGCGTTCGTGCTGTCGTTCACCGAGGCGCTGTGGCAGGAGACCAAGGGCAGCGGGGTGCGGGTGCTGGCGCTGTGCCCGGGTGCCACCGAGACCGAGTTCTTCGCCCGCACCGGAAAGCAATTCATGACCCGTGGGCGCCAGACCTCCCGGCAGGTCGTCGACACCGCGCTGGCCGCCGTCGACAAATCGGGTCCCACCGTCATCTCGGGACTGGCGAATACGGTGTTGGCGGCGAGCGCCCGGCTGTTGCCGGGCCGGCTGCTGGCACCGGTGGCGCAGCGGATCATGAAGGAGTCCTGAGCGCCGATGCGGATCGCCCTTGCGCTCGGCAGCGGCGGTGCCCGCGGCTACGCGCACATCGGGGTCATCAACGAGCTGCAGGACCGCGGGTACGAGATCGTCGGGATCGCCGGGTCATCGATGGGCGCCCTCGTCGGCGGCCTGTATGCAGCCGACAAGCTCGACGAATTCGCCACCTGGGCAAGCTCTTTGACGCAGCGGGCGGTGCTGCGGCTGCTGGACCCCTCGATCAGCTCACCCGGGGTGCTGCGGGCGGAGAAGATCCTCGACGCGGTGCGCGAGATCCTCGGCGACGTCACCATCGAGGAGCTGCCGATCCCGTACACCGCGGTATCCACCGATCTGATCGCCGGTAAATCGGTGTGGATGCAGCGCGGTCCGCTCGATGACGCGATCCGGGCCTCCATCGCGATCCCCGGCATCTTCACCCCGCATGTGGTGGACGGCCGGCTGCTGGCCGACGGCGGCATCCTGGACCCGCTGCCGATGGCGCCCATCGCGGCAGTCAACGCCGATCTCACCATCGCGATCAGCCTGTCGGGCGCGGATCCGGCGGCCCGGCTCAGGGAGCCGGAAGGGCCCCGGCCCACCGCCGAGTTTCTGGGCCGGATGTGGCGCAGCACAACGGCATTGCTGGACACCACCGCCGCCCAGCGAGTGCTGGAGACTCCGGCCGCGCGTTCCGTGCTGAGCCGCTTCAGCAGTGTCGACTCCGAACCGCCCGACGATACCGGGGTGCCGCGCCTGGGCAGCTTCGAGATCATGAACCGCACCATCGACATCGCCCAGGCCGCGCTGGCCCGGCACACGCTGGCGGCGTATCCCCCCGACCTGCTGATCGAGGTACCGCGCACGGCATGTCGCAGCCTGGAATTCCATCGCGCCGATGAGGTCATCGAGATCGGTCAGGAACTCGCCGCCGCCGCGCTGGCCGTCCTGGACTGAACCGGCTCGGCCGGTCAGTGCGAGAGGAATTCCTCGACCGCCCCCGCCACCCGCCTGCCCTGTGCCCGGCCCGCGACCGCAGACGGTCGCCGGCAAGCCGGGTCCAACGGATTGCGCCCGAACGCGGTCAGCGCTTCGTCATCGGCGTACACCGTCAAGGTGAGGCCGGCGAACGCGGCGATCTCGCCGGCCGTCCCGGTACCGAACGGGGACGGTGTGAACTCGGCGGCGGGCACCAGCACCACCACGGCGTCGCAGTCCGCGGCGGCGGCGGTGTTGACACTGCTCCCCACCCCACCGTCCATATAGCGCCGGTCCCCGATGGTCACCGGCGGCCAGACGCCGGGCACCGCGCAACTGGCCGCGACGGCATCGACCAGCGGCACCCCCGATTCCGGGGTGAACACCACGAGTTCCCCGGTGTCGACGGGAATCGCGGTGATCCGCAGATCTCGGTCCGGCCAGTCGTGCGAGGGCAGCCGGTGCGCGATCACCGCGCGGCGCACCGCCTCGGGCACGGTGCCGGTGGCCAGCGCGATCGCCCCGATCCGCCGCAACCGCTCCTGGGGGCTGCCGGGCTCGCTGAGCGCGCTCAGGAACACCGCCGAGATCTGGTCGATGTCGACACCGGAATCGATCTCATGCGACTGGTCGGCGATCTGACGGGCGAAGAGTTCGGCCAGCGCCGCGCCGCTGCCCAGCGCAGCGGCGACCGCCGACCCGGCGGAGGTACCCAGCAGTACGTCGGAACCCACCAGCGCCGCCGCGGTGTCCGGGGATTCGTCGGCGATACCGGCGAGCACCCCGGTCTCCCAGGCGATACCCGCCAATCCACCACCGGCCAGGATCAAGCCACGTTTCACGGGCACTGAGTCTGCCAGCACAGGCGTGTGTTCTACCCGATTCTCCGACGCTCGTGCGTCATGATGGCAGCATGACGAACGCGACGATGCGGGCCCAGCGGTTCTACGCGGAAACCAAAACCATTGCGGTGGAGGATGTTCCGATTCCAGAACCGGGCCCAGGCGAAGTACTGGTCAAGGTCGCGTTCTGCGGGATCTGCCATTCGGACCTGAGTTTGATCAACGGCACCTTCCCAGCCCAGATCCCGGTGGTGACCCAGGGGCATGAGGCCTCGGGCACCGTCGCCAAACTCGGCCCCGGTGTGACCGGCTGGGCCGAGGGCGACCGGGTGGTCGTCGCCGCGGGCCGGCCGTGCCTGGACTGCGTGAACTGCCGCCGCGGCGACGTGAGCAACTGCCTGCGGATCCGGTTGATGGCCTTCGCGTATGACGGGGCGTGGGCGCAGTACACCGTCGCGCAGGCCTTCGGACTGACCCGGGTGCCCGACAACGTCCCGCTGGAACAGGCCGCCATCCTCGCCGACGCGGTGTCGACGCCGTTCGGCGCGGTGGTGCGCACCGGCAAGGTCGGTATCGGGGAGTCGGTCGGCGTCTGGGGCGTCGGCGGGATCGGCACTCACATCGTGCAATTGGCCCGACTGGTCGGCGCGGCGCCGATCATCGCGGTCGACATCAAACCCGCCGTGCTGCAACGCGCCCTGGAATTGGGCGCCGACCATGCCTTCGACGCCCGCGATGACGCGCTGCACGACAAGATCGCCGAACTCACCGGAGGCCGCGGACTGGACGTCGCCTTCGACGCGGTCGGGGTGTCCTCGACGTTCGACCAGGCGCTGGCCAATCTCACCGTCGGCGGCCGGTTGGTGGGGGTCGGGATGAGCGCCGACGCGCCGACCATCGGGCCCACCTCGATGTTCAACCTGACCAAACGCCAAGTCCTGGGCCATCTGGGCTATCAGAACGCCGATATCGGCACCCTGGCCAAGCTGGTATCGCTGGGCCGACTGGATCTGCATCGCTCGATCAGCGATATCGTGTCGCTGGAGGACGTGGCCAAGGGTATCGAGAAGTTGCACCACGCCGACGGTGACCCGATCCGGATCCTGGTGGAGCCCTGGCTCGAATGACAGTGGTGGAGCCCTGGCTCGAATGACGGTGGTGGCGCCTTAGCTCAGGTGCGGTGCCGCCCGGCCCGCGATGAGCGGCAGATCCAGATAGGTGGCGATACCGGGGGCCGCGGCGCACACCGCGGGCACCGAGTTCACGCAATGCGCGGCGGTACCGACCACACCGGACTCCACCTCGTCGCCCGGTTCGCCCTGGAATCCGCGCACCACGACGGTGAAGTCGGGATTACCCCGTACCGCCATCTCGTAGCGCTGCCCCTCCGGGCCGAAAGTCCATGGGGGGTCGAGGTTCTCCTCCCCCATCAGCCAGTTGACCGTGATGCGTACCACCGGTTCGCCGTCGACCTGGGCTTCCCAGTGGAACCGGCGGGCGGCGACCTGACCGGGTGCGATATCGCCGATCGGGGAGGCGATCGGCGCGGTGGCCACCGCCACTTCCTGGGACGTGACGACGCGCGGGTCGACGCGGAAACCGAGCTTGTCGGTGCACATCCGGATCGCCTGGATGAACCCGCCGTCGAGCATCTTCTGCATCGGGCCGCTCATCGCCTTGTCCGGGGTGTCGCCGAAGCCCATCACGTGGCGCAATACGTCGGGGGCGTCGTAGGTGCGCAGATCGGAAAACTCTTCGGCGCGAACGAAGGTCACTCCGGTTGACAGCGCAGACAGCAGCAGCGGGTACTTCTCGCTGAAGCCGCCGGGCGCGATACCGGTGCCGTGCAGAGTCACCCCACCCTCGAGAGCCGCGGCCCGCAACGGGGCGGCCTGTTTCTCACTCGGGTACAGCCAGCCCACCGGGGTGACGACGTTCTTGCCCGACAGCAGCAGTTCGGCCACCTCGTCGGCGTTCGGCAGCAGCGGCGCGTAGATGACGGCGTCGGCGTCGAGCGCCAGGATGTCCTCGACCCGGTTGGTGGCGGCCACTCCCAGCGGGGCGCTGCCGAGGATGTCCCCGATATCGCGACCGTTCTTGGCTTCCGAGTGCACCCACACGCCGGCGAGCTCGAGATCGGGATGTTCGAGGATGCCCTTGATGGCGGCCATCCCCACGCCGCCGGTGGCCCACTGCACCACGCGCAACCCCATTGTCGCTCCCTTCCGCATACAAGAACTAGAACACGTTCTACCACCTTTGTGGCCACTGCCCGGCACAATGACCGGTGATGACCAACGCCCTGGACTTCGGTGTACTCGGCCCGTTGCAGGTGACCGTCGACGGCGCAGCGCTGCCGCTGGGGACGCCGAAGCAACGGGCGGTGCTGGCATTGCTGGTCATGAGCCGAAACCGGCCGGTCAGCGGCGATTCCCTGGTCACCGCGGCGTGGGAGCAGTTCCCCCCGCCGGAACCCAAGGCCAGCCTGCACTCCTACATCTCCAATCTGCGCAAGCTCATCTCCGGCACCGGTGCGGACGGGCGGACGGTGCTGGCCAGCGCGGCACCGGGGTACCGGTTGGCGGTCGACGATGCGCACTGCGATATCGGCCGCTTCATCGCGGCCAAGAGCGCCGGGGTGCAGGCCGCCGCGGCCGGACAGTTCGAGCAGGCCAGCAATCACCTGGCCACCGCCCTGGCGCAGTGGCGCGGACCGGTGCTCGACGACCTGCGGGATTTCGAGTTCGTCGACCCGTTCGCCACCGCACTCGTCGAAGACAAGGTGGTGACCCACACCGCCCATGCCGAAGCCGAAATCGCTTGCAACCGTGCGTATACCATCATCGGCGGCCTCGAGTCGCTGGTCGTGGAGTTTCCGTACCGGGAGCCGTTGTGGGCACAGCTGATCACCGCGTACTACCTCAGCGACCGTCAGTCCGATGCGCTGGATGCCTTCCGGCGGCTCAAGTCCACCCTGGCCGACGATCTGGGCATCGACCCCGGGCCCACCCTTCGCACGCTCTACGAGCGCATCCTGCGCCAGGAACCTCTCGACGTCCGTCGGGCCGCCCAGACCACCGCCGTGCACAAGATCAACAATCTCGACCTGCGCACCGCCGTCGGTGTGCAGTCCGCCTCGGCACAGCTGCGCACACGGTCCGGACGGGTCTTCCCGCTGCTGGCCGCGGCCACCAGGATCGGCCGACTGCCCGATAACGACATCGTGCTGGACCAGGCCAACGTGAGCCGCCACCACGCCGTCATCATCGATACCGGAACCAGTTTCGTCATCACCGACCTACGCTCGGCGAACGGCGTCGAGGTGAACGGTCAGCGCATCCGCGGTACGGCCAGCCTCGACGACGGCGACCGCTTCCGGATCTGCGAGCACGAGTTCGCCTTCGAGATCGTCCGTCCCGACTGAGCATCGGCTGTGAGCGCCCCGTCCACCCGTTAGGGTGTTGGGCCTGCGGACGTAGAGGAGCGAGGCAGACATGACCGGGCCGACTTCGCGTGAGGGCACCGATTTCGGCCCGTATCGACTGCGGCGTCTCATCGGCCGCGGCGGGATGGGCGAGGTGTACGAGGCCGAGGATACGGTCAAGGACCGGATCGTCGCCCTGAAGCTGTTACCGGAGGGCGTCTCCCACGATCCGGTGTTCCGCAAGCGCCTGCAGCGTGAGGCGCATTCGGCCGGGCGTCTGCAAGAGCCGCACGTGGTGCCGATCCACGACTACGGCGAGATCGACGGCGTGCTGTACGTCGATATGCGCATGATCAACGGGAACGACCTGCGCAAGCTGCTCAAAGGCTACGGACCGATGACGCCGGCGCGCGCGGTCGCGATCATCCGCCAGGTCGCCTCGGCGCTGGACGCCGCCCATGAGAGCGGCATCATGCATCGCGACGTGAAACCCGAGAACATCCTGATCACCCGGGACGATTTCGCGTACCTGGTGGACTTCGGGATCGCCAACGCCGCCAGCGACGAGAAGCTGACCGAACTGGGCACCGCGGTGGGCACCTACGCCTACATGGCCCCGGAGCGGTTCACCAGTGGCGAGGTCACCTACCGCGCCGACGTGTACGCGCTGACATGTGTGCTGCACGAATGTCTCACCGGCTCCCAGCCGTTCCCGGGCGACAGCGTCAGCATGGTGATCACCGCCCACCTGATGAATCCCGTCCCGGCGCCCAGCCACACCCGGCCCGGCATCCCCACCGCCTTCGACGCCGTCATCGCCCGCGGGATGGCCAAGAAACCCGAGGACCGGTTCGCCAGCGCGGGAGACCTGGCCGCCGCCGCGACCGACGCACTGAGTTCCCGGGATCAGGATCAAGCGGCCACCATCGTGGCGCGCGGTGAGGCCGCCGCACGCCCCGGCGCACCGTACGGCGCGCCCACCCGGCCGCCCACGCCGCCGCCGTTCGGGGCCACCCCACCACCGGGTGCCACGCCCGTGCCGTACGCGGCGACCCCCGCCGGGTTCCACCAACCCCCGTCGAGCGGGCCGACCTGGAATCAGGGCGGTCCCCCGCCGAAGAAGAAAACGACGCCGTGGCTGCCGATCGCGGCCGCTGCGGGCGTGTTCGTCCTGGTACTCGCCGCGCTCGGGGTGTTCTGGCTGGTCAAACCCGAGGACACCGCCGCGTCCCCGACCAGCACCATCAGCAAGACCACCGAGGAGCCGACCGAGACCACCGACACGGCGGAGACGACGGAACGGACCCGGACCACCGAACCGGACAGCCCGGGCACCTTGGAGAACCGGCTGCTGGGCATGCTGCCCCGCGACTACGCTCCCGGGTCCTGTCAGGTGCTGCACCCGCCGGTGACCGGCGCGCTGGCGACCGTCGACTGCGGGCCGGCCTCCTCACCGGGTGGGCCGGCCGCGTCGCGGTACTCGCTGTTCGCCGATCAAGGTCAGTTGTCGGCCCATTTCGACGACGCCATCAAGGGCGATTCCGAGTTGTTGCAGTGCCCGGGCAGCGGGATCGATTCGCCGACGACATGGCACTACACCGACTCCGCGCAGCGGGCCGAGGGCTCGATCGCCTGCGGCACGTACAACGACGGTCCCGACATCACCTGGACGAAGAACTCCGACCTGCTGATCGGCAATATCCAGGCGCCCGATCTCGCACAGTTGCACCAGTGGTGGCTGGCCTACGGCTAGCCGCCAAGACGACACCAAGAATCCATCAAGATCGGCGTTGGACCCTGATGCCGTCCCGGAGCGACCGGGACCGACATCACCAGGAGTCCAGCCTATGTTCAGCACTTTCGCCCGCACCGCACTCGTCACCACGATGTCCGGGCTGGCGCTGGGATTGGCGGCGTTCGCCTCGGCGGGCACCGCGAACGCGATCACCTCGCAGACCGATACCGCGTTCCTGAGCGAGATCGCCGACGAGGGCATCTCCTACGATTCCGCCTCCGCGGTCATCGGCAATGCGCACCAGGTCTGCTCAGAACTCAAGGCCGGCGCCTCCGGCACCGATATCGGCCGGGACATCCTCGCCCACACCGACCTGACCACCCGGCAGGCCGCCGCCTTCGTGGTCATGTCGATCGACTACTACTGCCCGCAGTACACCGACGCCTTTGCCTGAGAAGTATGTTCGATCCCGACTGCAATGAAGCGAAAGGGATCACCATGCCGAATCGGGTGTTCGTCGTCGGGGTCGGGATGACCAAGTTCGAGAAGCCAGGCGGACGCGGAGCTCGCGGAACGGACCATGAGGCAGGCAAAGAGGGCTGGGACTACCCTGACATGGCTCGTGAATCCGGCACCAAGGCGCTCGCCGACGCGGGTGTCGAGTACGCCGAGGTGCAGCAGGGTTACGTCGGGTACTGCTCGGGCGACTCGACCTCGGGCCAGCGCGCGCTCTACGAGCTGGGCATGACGGGCATCCCGATCGTCAACGTCAACAACAACTGTTCCACCGGTTCAACGGCGCTGTACCTTGCGGCGCAGTCAATTCGGGGCGGGTTGGCCGACTGCACGATGGCGCTGGGGTTCGAGAAGATGCAGCCGGGCTCCCTCGGCGGCGGCGCTCAGGACCGCGAATCGCCGCTGGGCCGGCACGTCAAGGCACTGGCCCAGATCGACGAGTTCGCCTTCCCCGTGGCGCCGTGGATGTTCGGCGCGGCCGGGCGTGAGCATATGAAGAAATACGGCACCACCGCCGAGCACTTCGCAAAAATCGGCTACAAGAACCACAAGCATTCGGTGAACAACACGTACGCGCAGTTTCAGGAGGAATACACCCTCGACGACATCCTGGGCTCGAAGATGATCTCGGACCCGTTGACCAAGCTGCAGTGCTCGCCCACCTCCGACGGTTCGGGTGCGGCCATCCTCGCCAGCGAGGCCTTCGTCGACTCGCACGGCCTGGCCGGTCAGGCTGTGGAGATCGTCGGCCAAGCCATGACCACCGACTTCGCCTCGACCTTCGACGGCAGCGCGGCCAACATCATCGGCTACGACATGAATGTCCAAGCTGCACAACAGGTTTATGACCAATCCGGACTCGGCCCCGCCGACTTCCAGGTGATCGAGTTGCACGACTGCTTCTCGGCCAACGAACTGCTGCTGTACGAAGCGCTGGGCCTGTGCGGTGCGGGCGAGGCCCCGACACTGATCGACAACGACGACACCACCTACGGCGGCCGGTGGGTGGTCAACCCGTCCGGCGGCCTGATCTCCAAGGGCCATCCGCTGGGCGCCACCGGGCTGGCGCAGTGCGCCGAGCTGACGTGGCAGCTGCGCGGTACCGCCGACAAGCGGCAGGTGGCCGGGGTGACAGCCGCGCTGCAGCACAACATCGGCCTCGGTGGCGCGGCCGTGGTCACGGCCTACCAGCGCGCCGAACGCTGACCCTGCGCCGAGATTGACAAACGGGCGCGAAGGTCCTGGGACTTTCGCGCCCGTTTGATCACTTGGGCGCAGATCGGTCAGAGGATGATGACCTCGTAGCCGCCGTCGGCGTGCTGGGCCCGGATGGTCTTCTTGTCGTATTTGCCGACGCTGGTGCGCGGCACCTGCGTGATGAACGTCCACCGCTCCGGCAGCCACCACCGAACCACCTTGTCGGCCAGGAACTCCCGCAGCTCGGCGGCATCCGCCGAGGCGCCTTCGTCCAGGACGACGACGGCCAGCGGCCGTTCCTCCCAGCGCTCGTCGGGCACACCCACGACGGCGGCCTCCAGGACGGCCGGGTGGGCGATCAGCAGGTTCTCCAGCTCCACCGACGAGATCCATTCGCCGCCGGATTTGATGACGTCCTTGGCCCGGTCGGTCAACGTGACAAAACCGTCCGGGTCGATGAGGCCGACATCTCCGGTACGCAGCCAGCCGCTGTCGAACTTCTCGGTGTCCCGGCCCAGGTAGTAACCGCCGGTGATCCACGGCCCGCGCACCTCCAGCTCACCGATCGCCTTACCGTCATCGGGTAGCCGGTTGCCCGCGTCGTCGACGATGCGCACCTCGACCCCGCACATCGGCCTGCCCTGGGTCGCGCGCATCTGCCAGTGCCGCTCTTCGGAGACGCCGGGCAACGGTTTGGCCACCGTGGCCAGTGGGGAGGTCTCGGTCATCCCCCAGGCCTGCTGGATGTAGACGCCGTACCGCTCCTGGAAGGTCCGCATCAGCGACACGGGCACCGCCGAACCGCCGCAGGCCACCAGCCGCAGCGACGACACATCGTGCCCCGGAGACCTTTCCAGGCAATGCATGACATCGTTCCAGATCGTCGGGACCGCCCCGGCCACCGTCGGCCGCCGCGTTTCGATCAGCTCGATGAGCGAGGTCCCATCCAGGAACCGGTCCGGCATGGCCAGGTCGGCTCCGGCCATCAACGCCGCATACGGCAGGCCCCAGGAGTTGGCGTGGAACATCGGAACGATGGGCAGCACCACGTCGCTGGAGCTGACGTCCAGGGCGTTGGCGGTGCATGCTGTCAGCGCGTGCAGATAGCTCGAACGGTGGCTGTAGACAACACCTTTCGGGTTTCCGGTGGTGCCGCTGGTGTAGCACATCGCGGCCGCAGAGTTCTCGTCGAGCTCGGGCCAGTCGAATTCTGTGGGCTGGCCGGCCAGCAGTTCGTCATAGCGCACCACCGCGGGGCCGGACAGCACACTGGTGTCAGCGTCACCGACCACGATCACGGTGTGCACGGTGCTCAGCTGAGGCAGCACCGGGGCCAACAACGGCACCAGTGAGGCGTCGGCGATGATCACCTGGTCCTCGGCCTCGTTGGCGATGAAAGCGATCTGTTCGGGCGACAGCCGGATGTTCAGGGTGTGCAGGACCGCGCCCATCGCGGGGGCGGCCAGGTAGGCGACGAGGTGTTCGGCGTTGTTCCACTGGAAGGTGGCGACCCGCTGGTCCCCGGTGATACCGAGCCCGCGCAGCGCGTGCGCCAGTTGGGCGGCCTGTTCACCGACTTCGCGGTAGGTGATACTGCGGTGGCCGCCCTGCCCGGTGGCGGTGGTGACGACGCGGTCCCCATTGACGCCGCACGCGTGGCGCAGGATCGCAGTGATGGTCAACGGCCAATTCTGCATGGTGGAGTACACCGCCGCGATGGTAGCGCCAGCCCGGGTTGCACCTGCAACGAATCACCGCCGGCGGACGATGTAGTTCACAGGAAGTGTTCACCACATCGACAGGGGGCGCGTCATGCGTCCGTATCTCACCACCGTGTCACTGGCGGCGGCCGTACTGCTCGGGTGCGCGCCACCGGCACACGCCGACGAATCCGCGCTGGACACCATCGGCCGGTTGGAGTCCGAGGGTTACACCGTCAACGTCGACCGGGTCGGCAGCGCCCCGATCGATCAGTGCGTGGTCACCAGTGTGCGTAACCCGCAAACCATCACCCGGCTGATCCGGGTGGACAACGGCCATAACGGCAAACACGACTACGACTATGTCGAGGTGGTGGTCAGCCGGTCCATCTCGGTGTCGCTCGACTGCACCGCAAACCTGCGACATGGGTCATGATGGACATATGCGAATGAGATGGCTACTGCCCGTGACGGCCGTATGCGCCGCGATCACCCTGTCCACCGGGATCGCCGCCGCCGAGGAAACGGCGCAGGAGACCATCAACCGCCTGCAGTCCGAGGGCTACACCGTGAACATCGACCGGACCGGCACCCTGCCGATGAGCCAGTGCGTGGTCACCAACGTCCGCAATCCGAACACGGTCAAACAGTGGGTGCCCTATGTCGGGCCGGGCACCGATGAACGGGTGCTCGTGCAGCAGACGGTCAGTCAGTCGATCTCGGTGTCGCTGGACTGCAACCGGTCGATCAACGGCACGCGTTAGACGCCGACCGGCTCGAGTTCGCGCTCGTCGGCGAAGGCGATGGCCTCGAACGGCGAGTACATCGGCGGCGGCGTCACGCGGAACGCGGTGATCTCGCCTTCCACGTCGGTGACGTAAAGCCGGTCACCCTGGTCACTCAGGGCCACCGCCGTGGGGCGGGACCCGACCGTGATGGTCTCCAACACGTCGTTGGTGACGGTGCACAGCACCGCAACCTGGTCGTAGTCGACGACATAGGCTCGCGAACCGTCCGCCGACATCGCCATCTGGATCGGCAGCGAGCCGGCCGCGATGGTGCGGTTGACGGTGAAACCGGCGAGATCGACGACGACGATCGCGCCCAGGTCGGTGATATCCGAGGTCAGCACGTACGCGGCGGTCTTGGTGACGGCGAGATCGCGGATCGGCGCACCCAGCGACAGGGCCTTGCGCACGCGTGCGGTCTCGGTGTCGATCATCAGCAGACGGCTGCCCGAGATCGTGGTGACGGCCGCGTACAGGGTGCGACCGGACGGGGCGATCCGGAGCCCGTCGATCGAGGCGCCGACGCCCGCGGGAATGTCGATGGTGCCGACCCGCTCGGCCGTGGTGTCGATGACAGCGATATCGACATGGTCGTCACCGGTGCGCGCCACGTAGGCGCGCTTGCCATCGGGGCTCACCTCGATCGCGGTCGCGGTGAACGCGAGCGGATAAGTGGCCACGACCGTGTTGGCGCGGGTGTCGACGACCACCACGCTGTCCACCTCCGCGGTGCTGGTGAGCACGTACGCGCGGTCGTCGGCAAGTGCGACGGCGGTGGGCTCGCCCTGCACGGGCACCTGGCCCGGGCCCGTGACAGTGTCCGGGCGGACCACGGTGACGGAGTCGTCGCTGTGGTTGGCAGCCACGATCGTCGTGGAATTGGCAGCCACGTCGGCGATGACACCACGTCCGATCAGCACCGATCCCGCGAACGCCGTCCGCGATTCGGTCAGCGCAGCATCATTCGCGCGCACAACAACACTTGCCATTTCCTCGACACCTCCGCCGGTATGTCGGCACCGGCACTAGATTCAGTCGCCATGCGCCGTGGTTGGCGCGTTCGTCCTTGATTCTAGCGACGAAAAACGGCGCGACAGCGGGCTCGAACGGGACCGGTTCACGATCTGCCGTCAACCTCTCAGACACTTATTAGAAAACTTTTCGTTATGCAGTTGTGACCTTCGTTCAGCAATTCCAGGCGGGCCGTCTAGCACCGAAGATGCGGAGCCAGCAATTGCCAGCCAGACGCCCCGAACAACCCGCGACCACCGGCGACCGCAACGCGGGAACCGGAAATGAGCGGCATATCACACCCGACACATCAGCAAATCCGCCGCCCCGACGCCCAGTATCCGCGGCACCAACCGCGGCGCCATGATCGGAATTCCGCCGATTTGACGTTGCTGTCAAATTAGCTATGGAGTCGCCCTAGGGTCAGGGCAGCAGCACGTACGAAAGGCCCTTCTGGGCTTTTACGTCGCGCGCCGACCAGGTGCCGGGGCCCATGCCGGGCCCACCCATCTCGGTGATCCGCAGATACGTGCCATCGGTGCGTTTCGACACCGTGTCCACCCACGCCACATGTCCGGCCGCGGGAGCATCGAGCACTCCGGGCGGAATGACGACGATCGCACGGGACTGCGGATCGCCGGCCACCGACCAACCCGACGACCTGGCCGCACCCGCGAGATCCTTCGGCGCGCCACCGACCGCCGGATAGAACTGCTTTCCGGAGACGAAATACCACTTCTCGAACGCGGCCCACATATCGGTGCCATCGCGGCCCGGATTGTTCTGCGCCTTGCGGCCCACGGCGCGTCCCGTGGTCAGCCGCGTCGATTCGGTCTCACAGGGCGGTACCACCGGATCATTGGAACCGGTGTCCAGCATCGCGTCGGTGACATAACCGCCACTTTGCAACCTGTTCCACAAATCGGTGCTCAAGTGATAGGGACCGCCGCTGAACACCACGCCACGGGCATAGCAGGTGATGACCACCTTCGAGTGATCGGCGATGCTGCCGATCTTCTGGCTGGTCGCCGACGGCGCCGAGCGGACCGTCAGGTCAAAACTGCCCGTGTTGACCGTGACCGTGCGCCCACCGGCGGCCGCTTCCGATTGCGGCACCGCCCCCGCCTCGCCGCCTCCCGAAACGAGGGAAGCAAGTGAGAATGCCACGAATGCGATTGCCCACGTACTCACCCTGGTCGAACTCACCCGCAACCCTTTCGGAATACCAATTCGCAGAATCATAATTCCCAAATTGGACATTTGCTAGAACCGAAAGAATTCTTTGCCGACCCGTGATGTCCGGCCGGCAACGGGGCACCCGGCACTCAATGCCATTGATAGCGCGTCTTGGGACGCCCAGCCTTCCCATAGTCGGTGCCCCGAGCGACGGTCCCGTCGTCGGCGAGCCGCTCCAGGTACCGCCACGCCGTCACCCGCGACACCCCGACCCGCTCGGCCACCTCATCAGCGGTCAGACCGTTCGGACTGTCCCGCACCACCCGGGCGATCTCGTCGGTGGTGTGCGGCGCCGCTCCCTTCGGTGAGACGGCCTTGTCGGTGGCCACCCGCAATTCGGCGAAGGCCCGGTCCACCTCGGCCTGGCTGGCGGCTTCGGTCCCGGCAGGCAACGCGCTGCGGTAACGCCGATAGCGCTCCAGCCGGTCCCGGAACGCCGCGAAGGTGAACGGCTTGAGCAAGTACGCCAGTGCCCCGTGCGCCACGGCGGCCCGCACCATCTCCAGGTCGCGCTCCGAGGTGATCGCGATGATGTCGGGCGCGGGTGCCAATCCCGACAGCGCCGACGCGAGCGCGATCCCGCTGGCATCGGGTAACCCCAGATCGAGCAGCACCAGATCGACGGGAGGCTGCGCCTCCGCCGCGGCCCGCATCGCGTCACGCGCGGTGTGTGCCACCGCGACCACCGAAAACCCGTCGAGGCGGCCGAGATACGTGCGGTGGGCCTTGGCGATCAGTGGCTCGTCCTCGACGATCAACACCCGGATCATCGGCGCACTCTGCTCTTCGCGCAAGCGCTCATCGGCGCACTCTGCTCTTCGCGCAAGCG
Source organism: Mycolicibacterium fluoranthenivorans (assembly GCF_011758805.1). Taxonomy (NCBI): domain Bacteria; kingdom Bacillati; phylum Actinomycetota; class Actinomycetes; order Mycobacteriales; family Mycobacteriaceae; genus Mycobacterium; species Mycolicibacterium fluoranthenivorans. The sequence continues at coordinate 375,473 of NZ_JAANOW010000004.1, forward strand.
CTCATCGCGGCACCGTCACGGTGACCACCGACCCGTAGGTCACCTCCGCGGCGATCGTGCCATGGTGCCGGTTGACCACCTGCGCGATCAACGCCAAGCCCAGACCATGGCCCGCCGCATCACTTTTCGTCGAATACCCACGGCGCATCGCCCGCTCGAACGTCCGCGGATCCATCCCGGGCCCACTGTCGGCCACTCGAATCGTCAACGCCTCGTCGTCCTGGTTCACCGTCACTTCGATCCACGGCTCGTCGCGGTCACACGCGTCGAGCGCGTTGTCGATCAGATTACCCAGCACCGTGACGATCTCCTGCCCGGTCAGCGGGATATCCGAGGGTAGTTGGGTGTCCTCGGTGACGGTCAGCGCGATGCCCCGTTCGTCGGCCTGAGCAGTCTTGCCCAGCAGCAGCGCTACCAGCGCCGGTTCGTTCAGGGACTGCGACAACCTGTCGACGAGGTGCTGGGACAGTTCGAGTTCCCGGGTCGCGACGGCGACCGCCTCCTCGGGGCGGCCCATCTCCACCATGGTGATGACGGTGTGCAGTTTGTTCGCCTGTTCATGGGCCTGGGCCCGCAGGGAATCGGTGAGCACCTGCAGGGCACTGAGTTCGCCCAAGGCGCCCTGCAACTCGGTGCGGTCGCGGATGGTGACGACCTCGTCGGTGCCCATGCCCCGGTCGCCACGCCCCCGCCCGCCGGATGCCTCGGATACCAGCGCCCGGTTCACCACCAGCACCCGATCCTCGGTCACCTGCAGCTCGTCCCGGACTCCCGGATCGTGGCTGCGCAGGAACTCCGGGAGGTCCGCACGGGTCACCGGCCCCTCCGGCAGGCCCAGCAGTCTGCGCGCCTCATCGTTGACCAGAGCCACGCCGCGACCGTCCAGCACGATCAAACCCTCGGACACCGAATGCAGCACGGCGTCGTGGTGGTCGTACATCACCCGCAGCTCGTCGGGCCGCAACCCGTGTGTCTGTCGCAGCAGACGTCGCCGGATGGCCCAGGCACCGAGCAGCGAAATCCCCAACGCCGCAACGGTGACCGCGACGATGATCGGGATCTGCGCCTGCCAGCGCTGCGCCAGGGTCTGCCGGGTGATGCCCGCCGACACCATGCCGACGATGCGGCCGTCGGGCGCCCGCACCGGGGCAACCGCCCGGATGGAGGGCCCCAGGGTGCCGGTGTAGACCTCGGTGAACGTCTCACCGCGCAACGCCGGTTCGAGAGTGCCCAGGTAGTGCCCGCCGATCTGGGTGGGATCGGTATGGGTGAACCGGATTCCGTCCGGCGTCATGATGGTGATGAAGGCGATGCCGGTGGCGGTGCGCACGGCCTCGGTCATCGGCTGCAATATCTTTGTCGCCGAGCCCGATTCGAGCGCCGCCGCGGTCGACGGGGAATCCGCCAGTGCTGTCGCGATGCCCAGTACCTGCTGACGGGCGGCGGCATCGCCGTCCCGGCGGGCGTCCAGCAGGGCCAGGCCGCTGCCCGCCAGCACCACGACCACGACCACGAGGATCTGCAGGGCGATCGCCTGACCTGCCAGGGACCACTGCGATGCGGCCGGCCACCACCTGCGCACCGTCACCCCCAGCTGAACGAAATGAACTAAAACGTGACCCCGATCACTTACTCCTCGACCATCCTTACATGACTTCGCATCAGGACACCCCTACCAAAAAGCGGGACCGCACCCACTGGCTGTACATCGCCGTCATCGCCGCCGTCGTGATCGGTGTCGGTGTCGGCCTCCTCGCCCCTTCCATCGGCAAGGACGTCGGTGTCCTGGGCACCATGTTCGTCAACCTGATCAAGATGATGATCGCGCCGGTCATCTTCTGCACCATCGTGCTGGGCATCGGCTCGGTCCGCAAAGCCGCCACCGTCGGGCGCGTCGGCGGGCTGGCCTTCGTCTACTTCTTGATCATGTCGACCGTCGCGCTCGGCATCGGGTTGGTCGTCGGCAACCTGCTCAAGCCGGGCTCCGGTATGCACCTGTCGGAGAAGACCGCGGGCCAGGGCGCCGCCCTGGCCGAGAAGGCACATCAGGCCGGCGGCCTGATGGACTTCGTCACTCATATCATCCCGAACACGCTGCTGTCCTCACTGACCGAGGGAAATGTGTTGCAGGCGTTGTTCGTTGCGCTTCTGGTCGGATTCGCGCTGCAGGCCATGGGGACCGCCGGCGAGCCCATCCTGCGCGGTATCGAGCATCTGCAGAAGCTGGTGTTCAAGGTACTCACCATGATCTTGTGGCTGGCCCCGATCGGCGCGTTCGGTGCCATCGCCAACGTCGTCGGGCAGACCGGCTGGAGTGCGGTCACCCAACTGCTGGCACTGATGCTCGGCTTCTACCTCACCTGCATCGTGTTCGTGTTCGGTGTCCTGGGTGTGCTGCTGCGCGCGGTGTCCGGCGTGTCGATCTTCAAGCTGGTGCGCTACCTGGCCCGCGAATACCTGCTCATCTTCTCCACCTCCTCCTCGGAGTCGGCGCTGCCCCGGCTGATCGCCAAGATGGAACACCTGGGCGTGGACCGCAGCACCGTCGGCGTGGTGGTCCCCACCGGATACTCGTTCAACCTGGACGGCACGGCGATCTACCTGACGATGGCATCGCTTTTCATCGCCGACGCCATGGGCCATCCGCTGTCCCTCGGTGAACAGCTGTCGCTGCTGGTGTTCATGATCGTCGCCTCCAAGGGCGCCGCCGGGGTCAGTGGCGCCGGAATGGCCACCCTGGCCGGCGGCCTGCAGAGCCACCGGCCGGACCTGCTCGACGGCGTGGGCCTGATCGTCGGGATCGACCGCTTCATGTCCGAGGCGCGTGCGGTGACCAACTTCTCGGGCAACGCGGTGGCCACCGTCCTGGTCGGGTCGTGGACCAAGACGATCGACCGGGCCAAGGTCGACGCCGTGCTGAGCGGCCAGGCACCGTTCGACGAGCTGACCATGGTCGACGAGGCACGCGCCGAAGAGCCGGCATCGGAGCGCACTCCGGTGCCGGTGTAGGGCGCGCATGGGAACCCGGCCGGAGCGTCTCCGGCCGGGTTTTCGTTGTCGTTGAACCGTTTCCACCGCGAGGCCGTGTTCTCGGTATGCGTACGATCCTCTTCGTCCCACTCGCCGCCGCCGTGGCGCTCGCCACCGCGGCGCCGGCGTCCGCCGAATCCGCGGTGTCCACCATCGGGCTACTCGAATCGCAGGGCTATCACGTCAACATCGACCGGGTCGGCAGCGCCCCGTTGGATCGATGCGTGGTGACCAGTGTCCGAAATCCGCAAGAACAAAAGAGACTCGTCCAGGTGGACAGCCACGGCGACCGCGACATCGTCGTCCCGGTGGTGGTCCGGCGCACCATCACGGTCTCACTGGACTGCTCGCGATAGCGAAGCCCCCGACGGGACCATCAACGGTTCGACATCAACAGTTCAACGATATGGGACCATCTGCACATGAACCCGCAGGATGATCCCGAGGCCCGGATCCGGGCCCTCGAGCAGCCGCTCAGCGATATGGCCAGGGCTTCCGAACTGGGCACCGACCAGCAGTACAGCGCCGACGGCTACACCCCACCTCCGCCGCCCACCGCACAATGGTCGTATCACAGCGGGTATCCGTCCGGGTTTCCCACTGCACCACCACGTTCCGGGTTTCGCCTGTGGATGTTGATCCTGCCGGTCATGATCAGCATCCTCGCCCTCGTCGGCGGCATCGTCACATGGGTGATACTCCAGAACGCCACGATGATCCGAACCTCTCCGGGGATCTCCGGGGGCGGCGGCCTGATCACCAGCGCTGCGCCCAGCCGGCGGTCGACGGTGAACCAGCCCCCCACCGCGGTGCCGACCGCCGCGCCGTCGCAGACGCTGCCCCAGCCCGGTAGCACGGTGAGCGTCTCGGGCATCGGCGCCGTCAAGACCATCGCCTGCAATGAGAACGTGGTGGTGGTCAGCGGCGCGAACAACCGGGTCACCATCACCGGGCATTGCACCAGCCTGACGGTGTCCGGCTTCGAGAACAACGTCACCGTGGACACGGCGGATGCCATCACGGCCAGCGGGTTCAACAACCACGTGGCGTTCCACTCCGGCTCACCGGCGGTCAACCAATCCGGCGAGGGAAATCTCGTCGAGCAGAGCTAGTCTGCCGGTATCACCTTGAGCTGCAACGCCGCCGCGGTGGCCGGGCCGACGACCCCGTCGACGACCAGGCCCGCAGTGCGGCGCTGGAACTCACGCACCGCGGCCTCGGTCTGCGGGCCGTAGTCGCCGTCCACCACCAGACCTCCGGCGTATGACGCGTAGGCGTACTTCAGCCGCCGCTGCAATTCGGATACCTGCGGACCCTGCACACCGCGATACAGCAGGATTCCGGTGTACTCGCCCACCGGAACGGGCGGGCGCGGGGTCGGCGCCGGGTCGGCGATCACACCGATACGCACGGCGATATCGCTGCGCAGCAACGTCATGCCGATCGCACCCGGGTCCCATTTGCCCTGCGCGTAGCCCGCGTACTCCTTGTGCCCGATGGTGCGTGCCGAGGTCTGGGCCAGCCGCCGGTTGATCGCCGCACAACAGCGGACCAGCGCGAAATACTGGGCATCGGGCCAGTTCTGACGATGAGGGGCGAGCGGACTGGTACCGGTGTTGGCGCATTCGATGCCGATCAGGTGCCAATTGCCCATGTTCGCGGGCACCCATGGATACATCCCCACACCCGCATGCCAGGCGACCCCGAGCGCCACGACGGTCACCGTGCCGTCCCGCGCAATGTGCAACTGCGACAACGGCCCTGCCAGGTCGGGGCGGCCCTCGGCGATCGACGCCGCGGTGGCGGTATCGGATCCCGTGTGGTGCACCATGACACCACGGATGTCCTGGAAATCGCCGTGTCCGCGGTCCCGCCAGCCCGGGTACTCGACGACATCGAGCCCCTCGGCCCTGAGCACATCGGCCAGCCAGACCGGATCGCCGGTCCACGGTCGTGTCGACGGCACCGCTGCTGCCTCCCCTGCCTCACCGGACGTGCGCCAGCCAACGTACCTCGGACCGTCCGACGGGCCCACCGGAAGAGGGAGTCTCACCGCGACGCACCCAGGCCGATCTGCGCATCGAATAGCTCTGCAGGGGAACGAATCACCGACCTGCCCCAGAAACATCTACCGGCCCGCTCGCAGTGCGAGCGGACCGGTAGATGCTCGATCGAGATTTCGCGCCGGCCACCTCGAGGGCGGCCGACCGTGCACAGGACTCAGCCCCCGAATGCCTTGCCGATCCTGTTCACCACATTGGTGACACCCTTGCCGACCTGCTTCTGCAGATTCGTCCCGGCCTTGCCGACCTGGTTCTGCAGATTCGTGCCGCCCTTACCGAGCTGGTTCTGCAGATTCGTCCCGCCCTTACCGAGCTGGTTCTGCAGATTCGTCCCGGCCTTACCCAGCTGGCTGCCCGCATTGCTCCCGGCCTTACCCAGCTGGTCACCGACGTTGCTGCCGGCCCTGCCCAGCTCGCTACCCAGCTTCCCGAGATTGTTCCCGAGCTGCGTGATGACGTTCTGCTGCGAGTCAGCCGCGGCCACGCCCGCCGAAGCAGTGGCAACGCCCATCGCGACCGCAAGCCCACCGGTGCTCACGACCGCGGCCGTGGCAACTCGCTGCAGCATCCCCTGACGTCGATCCATGATCGTCCTCCCTCTAGCAAACGCCTTTGTTGGCTTACAAAAATTAGCACAGGGGTTGCTGACGGAGCCATAGTCACAACCGCCTTACAGCAAACTATTGTATTAACCCTCCCGTAAATTGTTTTGCCCTGCGCCGTGAAGGTGGAGTACCCAATGGCCTCGTAGGCAAACCCAGAATTTATCGGTCCCGCGCACCGTCGGACGATGCCGACTTCGCTAAACCTGCACGCAGATGCCACCTTTGAGATGTTTGTCATAGCGGGCCCGGGCGACCGAGCAAATCCAGTATTGGCGGGTCAGATGAGGAGATCCTGCATATTTGGCCCCACTACTTCGAAACTGGCACCCCAATTGCAGGTACCGGAATGAGCACGCCCAACGTTGCGTGTGCGAGTTTGCTGGAGAGGGTCGCCGACAAAGTCAAATAGATATCGGGGTGCCGGGCAGGTGGCGTCATACCCATGACCGAACGACTCCGGGACGCAGCGCGCCCGCCGGACCGAGCCCGCCGCCCGACCTACGCCGGCAGCGACTCACTCATCGTTGCTGATTGAGCCAGACCTTGGTTCCGCCCAAGGGCGCCCAGGTCATCGAACCGTTCTGGAACATGATCTTCTTGCCGCCGAACACCCACTTCTCATCCGAGGTCGCAAGGCCCAGTTGCGGCACCCACGCCTTGGCGAATTCCTTACTCCCCCAGTGCGCCCCGGTTTCGGGCGAATACCACACGCGCACCGGTGTGCTGCCGGTGAAGTCCTGATAACCGTTCGCGAATGCCGTCAACGGGACGACTCGCCGCGCTCGGGCCACATCCCCGACAGGCGACGGAGACAAGACGAACTGGCCTGGCGTCAGTTCCCACAACATGGCCGACGTGCGCAACTGCGCCCACACCGTCGACGACGCGGCGAACACCGGACTGAGCACGTCCCCCAGTGCGGGGTCGGTGACGGTGGCGAACCGCTGATAGACAGCGCTGGTACCGGGCGGGGATTGAACGACTCGTTGCGCCTTCTTGGCGGTCCAGTTGGCCTGGTAGACCCCGAAGCGGTCCTCTTCCATCACGCTCGAACTGTTGAGATCGCGCGTCGTGTAGAGCATCAGCGGCCCCCCGAACGGCAGTTCGCGCCAACTGCTGATCATGTTGGACATCAGAGCCGCTTGGGCGTCCTCCGAGACACGGTTGGTCGGTGCACCGAATTCGGTCACCCAGATGCTCTTCGCCCGGTCATTGTTGGCCAACATGAGCAGACGGAGCCGCACCAACTGCTCGACCGGGGAATCGCTCTGGTACATCCCCTCGGAGAATTTCATGGTGTAGCTATAGGGATGGTAGGACAACGCGTCGAAATACGGGCCTGCTCCCGCCGCATACATCTTCGTCAAAAATGTCACCGGGTTGATGGTCCACGTGCTCCACGATTTACCCGAGCCGAGCACGCCACCGAGTATCGTCACCGAAGGATCGACGGCCTTTATCTTCGGGTACGCCGCTTTCAGCAGATCGGTATAACCGCTCGGATCCGGTACGGGCCGATACCCGAAAATTCCATTGGGCTCGTTCCATATTTCGTACGCCGCGATCTTGCCTTTGTAGCGCGCCGCCACGGCAGCGGTGAAATTCCCGTACGCATCCGGCGATGCGGGCCGCCCGTTGGGAGGTATCGAACCGGGAGCCGCCGCCCACAGCGGGCTGGAGGTGATGGCGCAGATGATCGATATGTTCGCCCCAGCCGCTGCGGCGACGACACGGTCGGCACGCGACCAGTCGTAGATGCCCTTCTTCGTCTCGACATTCGCCCACGGAATACCGATTCGCACGGCGTGAATGTTGTTCGCGACCCACCGTTGCACGGTCTGCGCGACTTGTTCTTCGTTATAAAAAAAGAACTGCGAGTCGGCGAACCCCAAGGTTGACGACGAGGCCGCCAATGGCGCCACCTGGCCGAATTCCATGGGCCGATGCCGTTGCGATGTCGGTACCACGAAGAGCACCGCCAGCGTCACCAGGGAAACAATGACCGAAGCAGCGACCCGAGAATATTTACGGGCGGGGTAATTCATCCTCCGGCGCACGCATACCCAATCTCTCCGGTCCCCTGTCTACCCAAACGACATTCTGGCGTACCGGCCCTTTTCGACACGCGCAATTCAATTCGGCGTGTCGGACGGTCGAGGGACGTGCCAGGGCCGAGCGACCGCGGGTGTGGTGCGGGTCAGTCACCCGCTCGGGGTTCCGCCTTCTCGGCCGACGCCCCCTTTTGCCAGGGCCATCGCCCGCTGATCTCGACTTCCAGCGAAAAGCTCAGGAAGGTCCGGATGACCACGATGCCCGCCAGCACCACCACGCTCTGCCACGTGGGCGTGATGGCGACCGTCCGGATGATGTCTGCGGCGACGAGGAACTCCAGGCCGAGCAGAATCGAACGCCCGAGCTGTTCCCGGAAGAACCGATAAGGATCACCAGCCTTGTCCCGCATGCGGCTGACGGTGGCGCCCAGCGCCAGCAGCGCCCCGACCGCGATCGCCGCGACACCGATGCCGTCGATCACCTTGCCGACCGTCTCGACGACTTCAAAGAAACCCATGACTGAACGGTAGGACCCGTCCCGGGGTTTTCCGCACCCGGTGACCACGACACGCTGGCAATTCACCCTCGAAATACCGGTGAACCCGCCCGCAAACTCCCTTGCCGACGATTCGGTCCCGTGTACCGACCAACGAGCACGTCTTTGCGTCCGAACTGGACATCTCAGCAAACTCCCGCGATAGTGAACGCATGTCGAACCCGAAAGCCCGGTCATTGTCCGGTCGCGTCGTGGCCGCCGCGGTCGGCGCCACGATCGCCGCCGCACCGGTCGCGATCGCGCCGGCACATGCCGACGGCGCCGATGACGCGATCCTGGCCGCACTGAGTGCCGCGGGGTTCTCGATCGGCAATCCGGCGGTGGTCAAACAGGTGTCCCGGACCATCTGCCCGTCCTTGAAGGACGGCGCCAAGACGATGACCTGGTTGGTCACGGGTGCCACCATGCAGGGCATTCCCCAACTCGTGGCCACGAAGCTCGTCGGCCTGACGGTGAAGACGAGATGCCCGCAGATGGTCAAGTCCGTCCTGACCTGACGAGCTCCGTCCCGATTGCGAGAATGGCCCCATGGCCGCCGACTCGCCCGACTTTCCGCACCACGCCGCGCAGCGGGGACGGGTGGAGCCGGCACCGCGGCGGGTGCGTGGCTACTGCGCCGGTGAGCTGATCTTCGACACCACCGCAGCCCGCTACGTGTGGGAGCTGCCGTACTACCCGCAGTACTACATTCCCCTCGACGATGTGCGGCGGGAGCACTTGGTCGACGAACTCCACCCGCAGCGCAGCCAGTTCGGGGCATCCCGGTCGTACGCGATCAGTGCCGGCGAGGTCACCGTGCCGTCGGCGGCACGGGTCTATGACCCCGAGGGCGACGGGCTCGTCCCCGGCCTGGTGCGCTTCGAATGGTCCAGTCTGGACTGGTTCGAGGAGGACGAACGGATCCTCGGACATCCGCGAAATCCGTACACCCGGGTCGATGCGCTCCGCTCCCACCGCCACGTGGTGGTCGAGTTCGGTGGGACGGTGCTCGCCGACACACACTGCCCGGTCCTGCTGTTCGAAACAGGTTTACCCACGCGGTATTACATCGACCGGACCGACGTGCGTTTCGAGCACCTGGTAGCGAGCCAGACCCAGACGTTGTGCCCCTACAAGGGCACCACGACCGGCTACTGGTCGGTACACGCGGCCGGAACCACCCACGACGACCTGGCCTGGGCGTACGGCTATCCGCTGGCCGCGGTGGCGCCGATCGCCGGGCTGGTGGCCTTCTACAACGAGAAGCTCGACATCATCGTCGACGGTGCGCGGCTGCCCCGGCCGAAGACACATTTCAGTTAGGTCCACCGGTCCGGGGAACGGCCGCACGTGGGCGGTGCGCCCACCGAACTCACACGGTGGCCAGGGCATCCCAGAATTCGGTGAGCGCCACCGCCCCACGCACCGGATCCTGCACCATCCACCAGTGGCCCAACCCTTCGAGCACCTCGGTGCGCGCGCCCGCGCGCTCGGCGGCGCGGCGCCGGATCTCCTCCGATCCGGTGTAGTGGTCCTCGGTGGCGAGCAGGCACAGCCCGGGACGGACCGCCGCGTTTCCGAGCCGCCGGCCTTCCTCGGCCAAGACGTCGCCCGACACCGAGCGGTACAGCCCGAGGATGGCCGCCCCCATCTCCGGTCCGAGACCCACCGCGATCTTGGCGGCGACGCCGTCGGTGATGCCGAGCGCTGTCAGCCGCCCGGCCCTGTCCTGCACGCTCCCGCCGATCAGGGCCTCGACGAATTGTTCACCGGCGCCGGGGGTCTGCCAGATCTGGGCGGCCTCATGCCAGACGTACTCCGGGTCGAAGACCCCGATGATGTCGGTGGCCCAGCTGCGCACCAACTCCGGTCGGAGCATCATCGCATTCACCACATGGTTGCCGCCCCAGTCGTGGCCGACCAGGTCGATCGGACCGTCGATCCGGGCCAGCTCGTCGACCAGCCAATCGCGGTAGTCCAGATAGGTGCCCACCCAGCCGTGCGGCACACGCGCACCGAATCCGGGCGGCGAAAGCCGGATCACGTCGTCGCGGCCGAGCACCTCGACGAGCGGGTCCCACAGCGCGTCGGTCTCCGGATTGCCATGCACCAAAACCACCGTCATGGAGTCATGATGTCATCACATGGGCGACGGCCCATCTCAGGATGCCGCACCGGACGGATCGGCCGCCGCTGTCATGTTCGCCCACATCTCGAAGAACGCCCGCAGTGGCGCCGGCTCGGCGATATCGTTGCGCCACACCAAGATCTTCTCGAACTCGATCACGGGCGAGGTGTCGCGGACGGTGAGGCCGCAATCCTTCAGCGCGGGGTCCGATCGCACGCTCAGCGCGATGCCGAGTCCCTGCTGAACGAAGGCGACCTGCAGCCGGACATCGTTGGCCGCGTAGTTGACCTGAATCGACGCCCCCGTCTCGGTGGCCGCCGCCTCGATACGTGCCCGCAGCGCACTGGTACGCGGGTAGCTGATGATCGGGTATTCAGCGACGGCCGCCAGGGTTGGCTGGACGTTGTCCGGCAACGGATGGACGGTGGGGTCGAACACCGCCACGATCCGCTCGCCGAACATCTTCGCCGAGCTGATCGTCGGCGGTAGGTCATCGCTGGGTGCGGCGATGACCGCGGCGTGCAGTCGGCCCTGCAGGACCATGTCGAGCAGGGGCTTGCTCGGGGCCTCGGCAACGTCGATATCGATACCGGGGTACTTCATCCGCAATTCGCCCAGGAGCGTCGGGATCGTCGTGTATTCCACGCCGCCGCCGGTGCCGATTCGCAACTCACCGCGCAGCAGGCCGGCGCGGGCCGAGAATTCGGACTTGGCGTCCTCAGCGGCCCGCAGACATTGCCGGGCGTAGGGCAACAGCAGGCTGCCACCGTCGGTGAGCACTGCACCGCGCTGGGCACGGTCGAAAAGCGGTTCACCGAGTTCGCGCTCGAGCGCCTGGATCTGGGCGCTGATGGTCGGCTGGGTGACAAAGCACCGCTGCGCCGCGCGGGTGAAAGACTGCTCCTCGGCCACCGCGACGAAATACTCCAGCCCACGTAACTCCACCGCAACAGGATCGCGTACCGACCGGATCTTCGCAGCGGCCGGCCCGGCTCAGTTGAGCGACTCGATGATCTGCTTGATCAGGTCCACCACGAATCCGGGCTGCGACAACATGACCAGATGTGACGATTCGACTTCGCGAATCGTGGCCTGGGCCCGTTCATATCCGAATCGCTGCACCTGCGGTGTGATCGCATGGTCGGCGGTGCATACGACACCCCATGTCGGTCGAGACCGCCACGCGGCGACGGGCGCCGCCTCGGCGAACGCAGCGGCCGCCAGCGGACGCTGCGACACCGCGAGAACGTCGCTGATGCGGGGGTCCACGTCTGCGGCCACCACGGCGGCGAACCTGCCGGGCTGAATGGTCACGTCCACGCCACCCGGCGCCGCACCCGCCCCGGGAAAGGGGCGCTGCTCCAGGGCCGGCGGAAGTTCCGAGTCCGGGAACTGGCCCTGCATCTCGGCCAGGCTCTCGCCCACGGCAAGCGCATAGCCGGACAGATACAACAGCGCGACCACGTTGTCGGCCACGCCTGCGACCGTGATCACCGCTCCCCCGTAGGAGTGTCCGACCAACAGGATCGGGCCCTCGATCACGGCCAGGGCCGACCGCACGTACTCGGCGTCTCCGGTCAGACTGCGGTTGGGCACCGCCACCGCCACCACCGGCACACCGTCATCGAGGAGGGCGCGGGTCACCGGTTGGTAGGTGGACGCATCAGCGAACGCGCCATGGACCAGAACGACAGTCGGTGCGGGCAAGATCACTCCAAGTCAACGATGCGCGAGAACGTGTCCGAGTGTCTTTTATCCCGTTCCATCCGTCCAATAGGGGATCCCGATCACGACATAGAAAGGTGCCATCGGCCCGGGCGACACCCGCGGCGGTCCCTGGATTGCCCTGCACCAAAGCCACCGTCATGGAATCATCCTGACGCCGACTGACCACGACCCCGCCGAAACCCCATGAGGAGCTGACATGGCCGGCACCAACGCCCACTTCTACCGCACCGCGGAGGGGACCGGGTTACCCCATGATCCTTTCAACGCCATCGTCGGCCCGCGCCCGATCGGCTGGATCTCCAGCCACAGCCAAGAGGGCGTGCGAAACCTGGCCCCGTACAGCTTTTTCAACGGATTCAACTACCATCCGCCGATCATCGGATTCTCCTCGATCGGATGGAAGGACACCGTCGCCAACATCGAAGCCACCGGCAACTTCGTCTGGAATCTCGCCACCCGTGATCTGGCCGAACGAATGAACCGGACTGCCGCCACCCTGCCCGCCGATCAAGACGAGTTCGAGACCAGCGGGCTGACTCCCGTTCCGGCGACTATCGTCAGCTCCGCGATGGTGCTGGAGAGCCCGGTGAACTTCGAATGCAAACTGGCGCAACTCATTCAGCTCACCACCGCCGCCGGTGGGGCCCTGGACACCTGGCTGGTCCTCGGCGAGGTCGTCGCCGTGCACATCGAACCGGACCACCTTGTCGACGGGGTATACGACACCGCCGGACCTCGTCCGATCCTGCGCAGCGGCGGGCCCGCCAACTACTTCGAGATCGGACCGGAGGCCCTCTTCGCCATGCCCCGGCCCTCCTGAGGACCGTCTCAGCGCGGCGGGTCGCCGTGCCAGGTGAAGCTGTTCACGTACTTGCCGATATCCATGGCGAGTTGCAGATTCGCCCCGGACGGGTGCCCGATCCCGAATGACGGACTGAACTCGTGATACGGCCCGACTGCCGAAGCCACCAGGGCCACATCGTTTTTCACCGCAACCATCACCATGATGCGCAGCCTGGTGTAGGTGCCGGAGGAATCTTGCGGGTACTCATCGGCGAAGACTCCGTATCCCGGCTGGTAACCGATCGCCGCATTGGGGATCTCGTAGTCCACCGTGGCGTCGGGATAGCTGCGGGCGATCAGATCCTCGGCGATCGCACGCGGCGTACGCCCGGCCGCCGGCTCACCGAAGAGCTCCACGGTGCCGGTGTCGCCGGCGAGGAAATCCAGCGTCACCCCGTCCGGATCGAGGGTGGCCCGGTAGGCGGTACCCGGCCCGGGATAGGCGACCGAGAACGACCCGTCGGCGGCGGTGAATCGAGGGTTGGTCGCCACGGGTGTGCCCATCGGCGGTCGCCCGCAGTCCGGCGGGCACTTGTAGTTCGGAATCGCGGGCGTGATCACGGCAGACACCGCCGCAACCACCACCGCCGAGATGACGACACCAACACTGACAGGTAGCAGCACCCGGGTATCGGCCACCGATTGCTCGCCGACGTGACCCGCCCCGGCCTGGATCGCCAGGCGTGCGGTCAGCAATGCCAACACCGTGAGCATCAGATGCACTCCCACCTGCACGCTCTGCGGCAGTGGGGCGACTTCGGCCACACCCAGCACACCGTAGAGGATCAGCGCCACGCTCACGCTGACGGTGACCGCCACAGCGCGCCGGCGGCGGGCACCGAGTGCCGCCCCGACCATGCCACCGACTGCGGCGGCCATCAGCGGCACCGCGATGCCCTGGATCCCGGCCTCGACGAGAAGTTCGACCACGGAGCGTTCAGGCGTGGACACCCCGGTCGCCAGCTGCGGGCTGAGCCGGGTCAGTATCGCCGCCGCAGTGAACGCCGTAGCCCCGAGCTCCCCGAACACGTAGCCGTCCAAGGGATCCCGGATCAATCCGGGTACCAGCCGCGCCGCGATGGCGGGCAACAACATGAGAACCGCCCCGCCGACCGGAATCGAGAGACCCTCCAGCATGGTGTGCCCGAACGTGACCCCGGATCCCAGGGCGACGTCGTAGGACTGGGCCACGATCTCGCCCGCGACCAGCGCCCATCCCAGGCCCAGCAGCGCCGCGAACAATGCCGTCGTCACCAGGGCACGCCCCGACCTGCCGCAGGTGCGCAGATACATCACGAACACCAAGGGGAATCCGGCTGCGGCCGTTCCGATCATCGGCGCCTGCCAGCGCAGGACCGCGCATACCGCCAGCACGACGACCACGCCCGCCAGCGCGAGGCGGAACGGGGCACGCCGCTCACGTGGCAGATACGGGAAGAGGGTGGTGGTCACCGAGGGCCACAGCACCCGTTGATCAGGGCCGGCCGCGAATGCCGTCATCGCCGCGCGGCACCGGTCTGTAAGGCGAGAAGATCACGGACCAGACTGTCGACGCTCGGGCTACCGAGTCCGGTCACCAGGTCATAGCCCGGACTCGAGACGTCGACTGCGTTCGCCCCCAGCCGGACATCGCGGAAACCGGGCAGCCGGGAACCCGAGGCGACCTGGTACAGCAGCGGATTGAGGTCACCACCCAACGCCCGCCCGCCGTGCGCGCGCAGATACTGGTTCATCAACACCGTCAGCGCCGCCCAGATGGGTGCGGCCTGCGACGTTCCCGCACCGATTCTCGACTGCCCGTCGAACACAATGCGCACCCCGGTGAACGGGTCGGCCACCGCCGCCACATCCGGCACCAACCGCTGGGTGGTGTCCCGTCCTGTCTCGACACTGCTCTGAAATGCGGGACGGGAGTACAGCTTCGAGACACCGCCGCTGCTACCCAGTGACATCGCCACGTCCACCCAGGCCTGTTCGGAAAGCCACCGGCCCTGGTCGTCGGTAGTCAGCGTGGTGCCCCCGACCGACGTGACCTCGGGCATCGACGCCACCGCGTCGAGGCCGATATCGTCGGGCCCCGGGGGCGCCGACCAGTCCGGCCCGCCTTTGCATTCCAAGCCCCCGTTGTCCCCACTCGCGTCGAACACCGTGGTGCCGTGCTTCTGCGCCGCCGCCAGCGCCGCACGGACCGGGGTGAGGTCGGCGGTGCCGTGCAACTTGTCGCAACCCCAACCGATCGACAGGCTCCACACCGCTCCGGGAAACTGTCGATCCGTGGTCTCGAACAGCTGCGCGACCTTGTGATAGCCGCCGTCGCCCTCGACGGTGGGCAGCGCGTTCACGACGACCAGTTGGGCATCGGGCGCAATGGCGTGCGCCACTTGAAGATCCATCACCGTCTCGCCCGTCGACGGGCCCGGTTGGCCGCCGACGAGGATCGGAGTGAACCGGGGTAATCCCGACGTATCGGAGAAGGTGTCCAGATCGCTCTGGTCGTAGCCGTCGAATTCGAAGAACACGATGGTCGCCCCCTTGCCGGTGAAGCCGGCAGCAGCGAGCGGTTGTGCGTCGTACACCGTCAGTAGCGCATCCGGGCTCAGCCCTTGGCGCGGCACGTCCAGTGGCAGCAGACCGGGACGCGCCATGTGGTGCGGGGTGTAGCCGAGGATGCGGCCGACATCGCTGACCGTGCTCGTCAGTTCGACGGGCACCGCGGGCTGCTGCGGGGATGCGTAGAACTCCTGGCCGCGGCGGCCCCGGTAATCGCGCACCGGAACCGCAAAGGCACGTGCGACGCGGTCCGCCGGGCCCTCGACGACGGCCCAGGCATCACCGGGCCGCCACCGCACCGACAGACCACGCCCGGCGGCCCAGCCGATCAACTCCTCGGGGCGGCGGGCGTCGGCGAGCGTGACCGTCAGTTGCGTGTCACTCGAGCGGGACGCACCCAGATCGGCGGACGCGGCCAGCAGCCGGGCGTAGGGACCGGCGATGGTGGCATCCGGCGGGCGCGACAGCGGCGCAACGTCGGCTGCCAGCAGCAACGCCGCCGCCAGCACCCACAACCGGCGACGACCGGTCATGCCTGCGCTACGTCGGGGATCAGGGGATGCCGTTGATCCCATGATGCTGGCCGCCCGGCACCGTCGGCGCGGGCGGGGCCAACACCGACGGCGTGAAGAGGTTCCCACCGGTCGGGTCGATCGACTTCTGCGTCGGAGACACCGTCTCGCTCGGTGCCGCGGGCGCGGTCGTCGCGGTCGTCGTGGTCGTCGTCGTGGTGGTGGTCGTTGTGCTGCTGGGGCTTTCCTTGGTGCTGTTACCGCAAGCCGCGGTCAGGCCACCCAGTGCGATGACTGCCGCGGCGCCGGCGACGGCGCCCAGACGGCGGCTCAGAATGCGTGAGTTCACGATGCTGATCCTCTCTACGCCTACGACGACGATCCGGGACGGTGGACGCCCGGGGGCTCCGTCGGCGCCGGCGGAGCCAGCACGCTGGGCGTGAAGAGGTTCCCGCCGGTCGGGTCGATCGACTTCTGCGTCGGAGACACCGTCTCGGTCGGCGTCGCGGGCGCGGTCGTCGTGGTGGTCGTCGTCGTGGTCGTCGTGGTGGTGCTCGACGGCGCCTCCTTGCCACCCGAACCGCACGCGGCCGTGAGGCCGCCCATTGCGATGAGGGCCGCGCATCCCGCGGTCAACCCCAGACGACGAACTAAAACCCGTGAAGCCATGACATCCATCCCATGCGGCCGGTGCTACGCAGCATCTATTTGACAAGATCGTCACCATCGTCGCACATCAGGGGCCGCTGCATTGGTTTTACCGGCTAGGCGGCCTTTTTGTCCGAGTCGGAACCTTCGCCGGCGCCACCGGTGCTCCGCGGTGCACGATCACCGGCCGCACCGTCCCTGTCCCGGGCGCCGTGTTTGCCACCGGCTTTCGGCGGGGCGCTGTTGGACGAATTGGTGTCGGACGAGTCGGTGTCGGGTGTCTGCGACGACGTGGTGGTCGAATCCGCCGCGGGTGTCTTGGTCCGGTGCGGGCGGTGGGTGCCGGCGGGGTGCCGACGAGCGGGCGGGGCGGCATCATCGCTCGCCGACGCAGTCGACTTGTCTGCCTCGGCGGACGTCGCAGTGTCGGCGCCACCGGTCTCACCCCCGGCCGCGGCGGGCGTGGTGTCGTCCGCTTTCGCGCCCTTGACCTCGACCGGGTCGCTCTTGATGTCATCGGCGGCGGTGGTCGTATCGGCTTTGCCCGTAGCGGTTTTCGCGGTGACCTCCGCCGCGCTCTGCGCCACGCGGGTGTTGGTCTTCGCCTGCGGCAGCGCAGTAGGCGTCGCGGCGGCGAGGGTAGTCTGATCGGCCGTCTCATCCGAGACGGTGGGCACCTTGTCCCAGGACGGGTTGAGCGCATGCCGGATACCCACACCCACGGCGTTGAGCAATTGGAACGGCAGCGCGATCAGCCGTTGCGGCGTCGGGGACAGCGACGCCGGGGTGGGGACACCGGGGTTGATCGAGCGGTCATACCCCAGGTCGACCAGTAGTTTCAGCGCCGGCCGCACCAGATCCAGGAGTTGTTTGGGCACACCCAGCATCTTGAACGGCACCAGCAGCGGAAGCTCCGGCGCCGCCAGCGTCACATAGGTGATGTTGCTGTCGGGGTCGGTGTAATCCGGACGGGCGCGGGGACCGGTCATATCCGCCGGGAAGTAGTTGGAGTGCAGAAGGCCGAAACCCAGCAGCGCGTTCAGGTCGGCCAGGAGGTTGAGCGGATAGTTCGGAAAGTCCGAGATCGGGTCGTACTCCCAGCTCACATCGGTGGTCTTGTAGGGGGTGTCGGTCGGTGTGCTGCCGTCGAACTTGACGTTGAACAGCGGCAGGAAAAATCCCGGAAAGCGTTGCGCGATACCACCATTGGGACGGTTCATGCTGGCGAAGAGAAGAAAGGACAACCGGTCGGCATCTGGTGACCCGATCGATTGCAGATACCGCATCTCCCGGACGACGACGTTCGCACCCGACGAATAGCCCGCGACGGTGACGGGCCCGTCGGTGAGCAGGGCCGAGTCCAGCGCGTCCTGCACGTTCAGCAGCCCCTGCTGCTGCGACTGTTCGAAGGTGGTTTTGCCGTCCCACCCGGAGGTGTACGGAATCTGTGACGGCCAGCCGACTTTCTGGAAGTCGTAGCCGTAATAGGGCGACGCGGGATTGGTCGGGTCGAGGTAGCCGTGTCCGGCCACCCCGACCGAGCCGGGATGGCTTCCGAGTGACCGCGGATCACCACCCAACTCTTGGATCATGCTGGCGCTGCTCGGGTTGCTGTTGCCGCCGATCGCCACCAATGTGCCGGCGAGCAGCCGCACGCCCACTCCGACACTGGATAAAAGTGCCAGGCCTGCGATTACAGCGAAGACAAGGAGCGACCTGGACGCCGACGACGCAACCCCGATCATGGGACGAAACGACATAGACCCTCCCCGACACCACGCACCTGGCCGAATATTGCCCAGCTAGAAGCGGTCAACGGCACCGCTGCCGCACCGACCCGTAGCGCGAACACCCTTGGGGCGCACCGTGCACAAGTCAGGGACACTTGCGCTGGGGCAAATCCTTACTTGAAAGTAAGTTTGGCACAGCCACGGCGACTGTGGGCGAAATTCGGGCGAGAAAGCCTCAGAGGACTTTCGAGAGGAACTCCTGCAGTCGCGGGTGCTTCGGGTTGTCGAACAATTCGGCCGGCGGGGCGTCCTCGACGATGTTGCCGCCGTCCATGAAGATCACCCGGGAGGCCACCTCCCGGGCGAAACCCATCTCGTGGGTGACCACCACCATCGTCATGCCGCCTTGGGCGAGGGCGCGCAGCACCTCGAGCACATCGCCGACCATCTCGGGATCCAGCGCACTGGTGGCCTCGTCGAACAGCATGATGGACGGATTCATCGCCAGTGCCCGCGCGATCGCGACGCGCTGCTTCTGCCCACCCGACAGTGTGGAGGGCTTCACCTGGGCCTTCTCCGCCAGCCCCACCTGCGCGAGGAGGTCGAGCGCCTTCTTCTCGGCGTCGGCCTTGCCCATCTTCTTGGTCAGCAGCGGCGCCAGCGTGACATTGTCGATCACCGTCATGTGCGGGAACAGGTTGAAGTGCTGGAACACCATGCCGATGTGCTGACGGACCTTGTCCAGATCGACCTTCTTGTCGGTGAGGTCGAACTCGTCGATGGTCACCTTGCCGCCGGTGATGTCCTCCAGCTTGTTCAGGCACCGCAGGAAGGTGGACTTGCCGGAGCCTGACGGGCCGATGACGCAGACGACCTCGCCTTGTTTGATCGTGGTGTCGATACCGTTGAGCACCACCAGATCTCCGAACGACTTCTTCAAGCCTTCGATTCGGATCTTGACGGCGCCCGGCTCCTCGATTGCAGCTTCGGGAATGAGATCAGTCATTTTGCGATGCCCCTATTTGACTAGCCGGTGTTCAAGTCGGTCCGAGAGTTTGGTGAGCGCCATGATCACCACGAAGTAGATGATGCCGATGATCAGCCACATCTTGAACGACTGGTAGTTGCCGGCGATGATGATCCGGCCGGTTTGGGTCAGCTCGGCGATGCCGATCACCGACAGGATCGAGGTGTCCTTCAAGGTGATGACGAACTGGTTGATGTAGGACGGGATCATCGTCCTGATCGCCTGCGGCAGAATGACTTTTCGCATCGTGGGCAGATAACCGATGCCCAGGCTGCGGGCCGCCTCCATCTGCCCCTTGTCCACCGACTGGATGCCGCCGCGCACGATCTCGGTCATATAGGCGCCGGCGTTCAGCGACAGCGTGATGATGCCCGCGGTCAGGGCGCTCATCTGGAAGCCGAGCGCCGACGGAATGCCGAAGTAGATGAAGAACGCCTGAACCAGAAGTGGTGTGCCGCGAAAGATGTCGACGAATGTCGTCCCGATCGCCCTCAGCCAGATCGCGCGGGAAACCCGCAGCAGGCCGAAGATGATGCCGAGCACCAGGGCGATGGCGATCGACACGACCGTCAGGATGACGGTCATCTTCAAGCCCTGCAGCAGGATCGGGTAGGTGCTCTTGATCAGGCCCAGGAACGAGTTGTCGTCGTTGGACGCACCCTCACCGAGATAGGTGTTGACGATCTTGTCGTACTCGCCGGACTTCTTGAGATTGTTCAAGCCGGCGTTGAACTTCTGCAGCAGTTCGGCGTTGCGGCCCTTGTTCACCGCGAACCCGTAGCCGGTCGGATCCTCCTTGGGGGTGACCGTCTTGAAGCCGTTGCCCTGCGCGATGCCGTACAGCAGCACCGGGTAGTCCTCGAACACCGCGACCGAGTTCCCGGTCTTCACCTCGTCGAACATCGACGAGGAGTCGGCGAACGAGACCACCTGGAAGCCGTACTTGTCCTTGATGGAGTTGGCGAAGGTGGCGCCCTGGGTGCCGTTCTTGACCGCCACCCGCTTGCCGCGCAGATCGTCGTAGGACTTGATGTCCTCGTTGGTCTTGAGCACCGCCATCTGGATGCCGGACTCGAAGTAGGGTTCGGAGAAGTCGAACACCTGCTTGCGCTTGTCGGTGATGGACATGCCCGCGATGACGCCGTCGACCTGATTCGCCTGCACGGCCTGCAGCGCCGCGTCGAAACCGAGCGGCTTGATGTCCACCGTGAAGTGCTGATCCGCGGCGATCGCACGAATCAGATCCATGTCGATACCGACGAAATTGCCCTGCTTGTCCTGGAATTCGAACGGCGCGAACGTCGTGTCCGTGGCAATGACGTACTTCTCGCCGTCCGCCGAGGCGGTACCTGCCGTCAGCAGCGGGCTCAACGACCCGACCAGCAGCGCGGTCACCAGTAACGCCGTCCGGTGCAGGACACCTCGTCGTCTCGATGACGAACGCTTCATACTGCGCCTCCCCCTCGTCACTGCGCCTCCCCTCATCGAAAGCGCGGGGACTAACGCTAGCTGTCGGTCACACTTCTTGTCAGCGAACAGGAGGCGAATCGCCGTCAGCGCGCCCCGATGACGACACGGTTTCCGCCGCTGCGTTTGGCCGCATACATCGCCGAGTCCGCCGCGCTGATGAGTTCGAGCACCAGGTCGGCCGGTCGCGGCGCGGTATGCACGTCGTCTCCGTGGACGACCGTGACGCCGATGCTGGCAGTGACATTTCCCGCGAGCGCCGCAATAGCCCGGCACAACGCGGTGGTGAATGACGCGTCGCCGGTTCGGGAGGTCGCCGCGACAAGGAACTCCTCTCCCCCGGCGCGGCAGATGGCCGCGTCATCCGGTGCATGCTTGCGCAGGATGTCGGCGACCCGGAGCAGCACACGATCCCCGGCGGCATGGCCGTAGGTGTCGTTGATCCGTTTGAAGTCGTCGAGGTCGACCATGAGCATGACGAGATAGTTCTGCCCGCCCGCCAAACCGCCGATCAGTAGGCGTTCCACCACGTCCACGAATCCCCGCCGGTTCAGCAGGCCCGTCAGCGGATCCTCATCGGCCCGGGTCGCGTATTTGCTCATGGCCTCCGACAGGCCACGGACGGTGAACGGCGCCACCATGTTGATCAGCCACAGCAGCCAGAGCGCGGCGATGGCGGTGTTGATGTCGACGTCGGTGGCAAGTCGGTATGCCGCGACGGCGGACGCGACCTGCCCGGCGGCGATGTTGAGCGCTAGGGCACGGGCGCTGTGAAAGAACGCGATGTATCCACTGGTGATGGGCACCGCGGCGCAGGTCAGCGCGGCCAGCGCGGCACTCGGCTGCGCCAGGCTCCAGCCCACGATGCATGCGGTGGCCACCGAAGCCGCGATCAGCGATTGGCGCCGGGTGGGCCATCGGGTGAGCCAGAACCAGGTCATCACGCATGACAGGCTCGCTGCGAGCACGCCGATCACCACAGCAGAGCCGAGGGTGACCTGCCTTGCGCCGGGCACGATCAACGCCAGGGGTGCCAGCATCGACGATGCTGCGACCACGGCCAGCAGCACGCGCGTCGAGCGGATCAACCCCCGATGGCACAGGAAAGCAGTGACAGCCTCGAACTGATCGGGTTGGTCGAGCCAATCCGACAGCCGGGCCAGTCGTCTTCCCCCGCGGATAATGCACACGCTTTCCACTTAATTTACTGCAACCGATATTTGACCTGCACGCCTTTGCCGCCCCCGGCGTCCGTCCGCCCATCACCGCCACAAAATGGGCTGAACAGCAGCCTTTACACACCTGCTGTCCATACATGAATAGTCCAGTTGAGCCGAATGCGTCGCGAAACAACCAATTTCGATCCCGCTTTTATTTGCGAATACAAGTACTTTTGGAGCGGCCACGGACCATCGGCGACCCACTGCCAATCGGGAGAATTACCCGAAGTCCTGCTATTCGCCGGAGCTCGAACTTGCCGAGCCGGCATTGGCCCCGGCGTTCGGCGATGATTGCTGACCCGAGGCGCCGGCGGCACCCGCCGTAGACGCGCTGGTGGTGGCGTCCTGCTTGGTCGACGGGGTGGCCTTCACGGTGCCGGTCTTCGTGGTGCCGGTTGCCGACGCGGTCTCGCCCTCGTCCTTCTTGGTGGCCTCGGTCTTGGTCGCCTCGGTCTTGGTCGTCGACGCGGCGGCAGCCTTCTCAGCGACGGGTGCGGTCGTCGCTGTGGTCTGCTCAGTCGGGGGCTCCACGGTTTCGGTGTCCTTGGTAGCGGGCTCTTTTGTGGAGGTCTCCGTTGCCGTGGTCGCCTTCACCTCGGTGGTGGCGTCGGGGATTTCCTTGGTGTCAAAATCTTTCGTGGTGTCCGCGGTGATCCCGGTGGCACTCTTGGCAGCCTCCCCGGTGACCGCGACTTCGCTGACTTTGTCCAGATCCGCTGCGGTGGTTCCGGATTGCTGATCCTTCGGGACCGTGGCGGTGCCCACCTCGGCGGCGGTGGTCGCGAGTCGGGCGGCTGCAGTATTCAACGACCTGGCTCCAGCCAGTGACGTGGGGGCCTGCAGTGTGTCGTTGCGGTTGAAGACGTCCTGGATGCGGTCCACCACGGCGTGCACCGTGTTGCAGATAGCCGTGGCGATGCGCTTCGTGACATCGACGATGCCGTTGACCACGGCCCCCGTGACCTTGGCAATCGCCTTGACGACCCACACCGTGGCGTCCACCAGAGCGTTCACGACACGGACCGTCGCGTTGGCGATGCCCTTGATCACCACGCCGGTGATCTTGGCCAGGTTCACGATGGCGTTCCGGATGAAGTCGACGATCGGATTGCCGTTCTGGGACGCGATGAAGTCCTTGATGACCTCGACGGCGAGCTTCGGCGTCCAGTCCGTTTCCCAGATGCCGTAGTTGTCTTGCTCGTTACTCGACCCGGTGTCCAGGTCGCGGGCTGTATAGATGAAGATCGGCCCGGTGCCGTCCACCTTGCCCCAGTTGTTGAGGAAATCCTTGATGAAATCGGCTTGCTGTTCCTGCGAAATCTCGCCTGGGACAGTGGGTAAGCCGTACTCAGTCGCCCAGACCTTCAGAGCTCCGTCGCCGTACTGTTCCATCAGCTGCCGCATCTGCTCGAGCTGAGCTAGCGGGGTGAGGGCATTGCCCTCCTGGTCGGAGAACCTGATGTCGGGCTTGTAGGGATGAAAGCTGAGCGCGTCGAAGTAACCGTGGGCGCCGGCCGCATACATCCCGTCGAGGAAATCGACCGGATTCATGGTCCGGGTAGTGCCATCGGGGGAAGTCAGGGTGAACCCGAAACCCAGCACCCCACCGATCACGGTGATGTCCTGATCGACTCCTTTGATCCGGGTGTACGCCTCCTTCAACAATGAGGTGTAATTCGCCGGACTCACCGGGTCCAAGAAGAACTTCGCGTTCGGTTCGTTCCACACCTCGTAGTCCGCGACCCGGCCCTCGAAATGGGCAGCCACCTCTGCCGTGAAGTTGCCGAAGGTCGTCACATCGGTGGGCATACCGGACCCGAGTCGGTCGCCCGCCCAGGTGGGCGTCTCGTGCAGCACGCCGAGCACACCCATACCGCGTTTCAGAGCTTGATCGACGATGTAGTCGTAGTTGGTGAGCCCCCAGTTGTAGCCGCCGCCTTGCCGGGGTTGAAGGGTTGCCCAGGACACCCCGATACGCACGTTCTTGATGCCGATCGACTGCATCATGTCCAGCTGCTTTGCGATGGCGGCCTCATCGCCCAACCGAGCCAGGTTCGAGTCGGCCAGCCCGACGGTGGTGGGCGAGTCGTCGATCGCACCCATGAGAGCGACCTGATGTGCGGCAGCGATCTGCCGGTCGGGTGTGCCGCCCAGGACGACCAGTCCCATCACCGCGACAACCCCGAGAACCATCCGATGCCAGAACATTCCGGCTATGCCTGCCCGCATGATCGCTCCCCTCCGCGAGGTGGAGGTCGCACCGGTTCTGACGCGGCCGTGAAGAACATTAGCGTTTTCTGTGAGAGGTGTCTGGAGGATGACAAACCGAGTTCGTCAAGCTGCGAGAGGTCCTGTCAGGCGGCCGGCGGGTAGTGGCCGGGCGCCATGCGTGCGGATACCCCGAAGCGGTTCCAGGCGTTGATGGTGGTGATGGCGGCGATCAGGTAGGCCATCTCGGTTTGGTCGAATTGCGCTGATGCCCTTGCAAACACGTCATCGTCGACGAACCCGTTCGTGATGACGGTGATCGCCTCGGTCAACTCGATGGCGGCGACCTCCCTGGCCGTGTAGAAGTGCCGCGACTCATCCCACGCGTCGAGTTGGATGATCCGCTCTGCGGACTCGCCCGCCGCCAGGGCCTCCTTGCTGTGCATGTCCAAGCAGAAGGCGCAGTGGTTGAGCTGGGATGAGCGGATCTTGATCAGGTTGAGCAGGGTTGGGTCCAGCGTTCGATTCGCGGCGGTGTCCAGCCGGATCATCGCCTTGTAGACGTCAGGGGCCAGTTCCGCCCAGTCCAGCCGGCTCGGATGTTCGGGAAGTCGTGCGTCATGTGTCGTCATGCCTTCGACGCTACGAGCGGGTGGCCCATCTTTCTGGGCCATTTGCACATCGATACCGTGGGCCACTTTGGGTGGAGTCAGGGCTTGTCCGCGCCGGATCCTGCGCTCGAGGACCATTTGGCGCAGAGGTTCTGGCCAGGCCTTCGCGGTGCCCCCAGTCGGACTCGAACCGACACTTGGCGGATTTTAAGTCCGCTGCCTCTGCCAATTGGGCTATGGGGGCGTTGCAGCTCAGAGGATAGTTCAGGCCGTCTGAGCCCCGCTCTGACGTCCTGAGTACCGCAGTGATACCGCAGTGCTGTCGATGGCCTTGCCCAAAGCGTCGGCCACACCGGTCAGATCGTCGTTGAGAAGGTGCCCACAACGGTCGAGCGTCATGGCCGCCGTTGCATGCCCCAGGAGTCTCTGCACGACCTTGACGTTAGCGCCTGCACTGATCGCCAGTGACGCCGTGGTGTGTCTCAGGCCGTGAGGTACCAGCCCTTCGATGCCGACGTCTTCACACGCGTTGTCGAGTGCCCAGCGGTATTCGCCGAGTGGAAGGAACCCGCCCTTGCGGCTGGGGAAGACCAGCGCGTTCGGGTCGGCGGGCAGCTCAGCCTTGAGTTTCTTCCAGACAGGTTCGGGCACTGGCACGTGGCGATCCCGCTTCGTCTTGGTCGTCGACTCCACGATGCCCTTGCCGGTGACCGCGGTTGCGGACGAGCGCACTGTCAGCACCCGATACCCCACATGCCGACGTCTCAACGCAACGGCTCTGCCGAATCTCAGCCCGCAGTACCCCAGGACCAGCGTCAGCGTCTCGAACCGATCAGCAGCCTTGGCCAGCATCAGCAGTTCGGCGTGACTCAGGTAGCGCCGCTCACGCTCAGCTTGCTCGGGAAGATCCTCGTCCCGCTTGATCTCGAACGCGACGTTCTTCGCCACCTTGCCAGTCCGTTGGGCGTACTTGAGGACAGCACCTACCAGCTGATGCACTTGGGTGATTCGACTTGCCGATAACCCAGCTCCACGTTGCCCACCATCGACCGACAGCGACCCCAGCCACGTCGAATAGGACTCGTAGTCAAGCCTTTTCATCTGAATACTCTCCCACTTCGGCAGCACCACAGTGTCGAGCAACGAGCGATATCCGGCAACGGTCTTCGGCTTACGGTGCTGTTTGGTGGCGAACGGCCACCGGCCCGAGCGTCTCCGCGCTTTTCCGCGGATCGACATACTGGGTCTGCTGCACGATCAGGTGACACCGAGCTCGCTTGCCCAGGCTGGGCGGGCTGAGAGGATGTCACTATGGCACGCCCGTATCCCCAGGAGTTCCGCGACGATGTCGTGCGGGTCGCCCGCAATCGTGAGAACGGGGTGACACTCGAGCAGATCGCCGCCGATTTCGGGGTTTATCCGGTCACACTGTCGAACTGGATGCGCCAGGCTGACGTCGATGAGGGCGCCAAGCCGGGCACGACGACGAGCGAGTCTTTAGAGTTACGGGAGGCCCGCCGGCGGATCAAGCTGCTTGAGTAGGAAAACGAAGTGCTGCGCCGAGCCGCGGCATATTTGTCGCGGTCCAATCTGCCGGGAAGAGGCTTTACCCGCTCGTGAAAGAGCTCGCCGCCAACGGGATTCCCGTTGCGGTGACGTGCCGGGTCCTCAAGCTCGCCCGCCAGCCCTACTACCGCTGGCTGGCCGAACCAGTAACCGAGGCCGAATATGTTGCCGCACATCGGGCCAACGCGTTGTTCGACGCCCACGCCGACGACCCGGAGTTCGGCTACCGCTTCCTTGTCGAAGAGGCCCGCGACGTCGGGCATCCAATGGCCGAGCGCACGGCCTGGCGGATCTGCGCCGACAACGGCTGGTGGAGTGCGTTTGGTAAACGCAGGCGCGGCAAGAACGGCAAGGTCGGCCCGCCGGTCCACGATGATCTGGTCGGCCGCCGTTTCACCGCTGATGCGCCAAATCGGCTGTGGCTGGCAGATATTACGGAGCACCGCACGAGCGAGGGCAAGCTCTATCTCTGCGCGATCAAGGACGCATTCTCCAACCGGATCGTCGGCTACTCCATCGACTCGCGGATGAAATCACGACTGGCCACCCAAGCCTTGGCCAGCGCGGTCGCCCGCCGCGGTGATGTCGCCGGCTGCATCGTCCACACCGACAGGGGCAGTCAATTTCGAAGCCGACGCTTCGTCCACGCGCTGGGCCGCCACGACATGGCTGGATCCATGGGACGCGTCGGGGCAGCCGGCGACAACGCCGCCATGGAGAGCTTCTTCAGCCTCCTACAAAAGAACGTCCCGAACCGCCGCCGCTACGACACCCGCGAACAGCTCCACATCGCCATCGTCACCTGGATCGAACGCACCTACCACCGCCGCCGACGCCAGCTCGCCCTCGGCCGGTTGACCCCGATCGAATACGAAGCAATCATGACCACACCGGCCAGCCAGGCCGCGTGAGTAAACTGTCACCTATTCGTGCAGCAGACCCTTCCGCATCACTGCACCCAAGGATGGCTGGCCGCTCACGGGATATGTAGTACCTCAAGAGGACCAGACGATCGGCCCATCTCAGCGCTGGGGTCTTCTTGCGCCGGGATTCTGCGTGATTGCGCATCCGTAGCCGTTTAGGCCGAACCGCGAGAAGGCGGTGGGACTCGAGTACGCAGGCAGGACCAGAACGCGCGCGTCATACTCGGACTACTTGTCTGCCCGCTCTGAAAAGATGTTCGCGTGGGGTTCGTAGCTGGATCGACCGAACTGGATGTAACAGGGGTCACCCTCAAAGACCTATCCAACATGGGCAGTCCTCATTTCCGATGTCCGCTACCAATGGATCGTGACGGACATTCGCTAGGATGGCTTGAAGCGTGGGACGAATAACCGTGGGCTCCAAGAAGATGAACGCGCCTCGGAGGGCGAGCAATGCAAGGCGAGTCGACGAACGAACAAGGCTCTGCCAGCCCTTATTCGACGGGCGGAGGCGGTACGCGCCTCGAACACCGGTTGGGTGCTCTCTATCTCGTGCGCTTGCTCACAGGCGGTACCGTCTCCGAGTTGGCCGAGCGTGCACCAGGTCGCGTTGCTTTTCAGCAGTCACCGATCACGGGCATCGACGACCTGGTTCTTACGGCAGCAGCCGCCGACGGTGTAACCACAGTTCGATTGGACGTGGCGGTGCGCCGTTCACCGAAATTCGTCAGAAGCGACGAAAAGACGAGCGCGCTAGTCCTTGCTCTTGTTCGGGAAGAACTCGCAATTGAACGAGACTCAGGCTCGCTGACTCAGCGCCGATTGGCCGTTGCTGTCTCCGGCCACCCAACTCACGCGCGAGAGATCGCCGAACTATCCGGCCTCGCTCGCGGTCAGTCCACCGCGGAGCGATTCTTCGACCTAGTAACCACGCCTGGCAAGTTCGCGTCTCGCCCTCGGCTTATGCAGCTTCGAGACATGGTCGCCGCAGCGCTGTCAAAGATCGGCGATTCCGATGCCGGGTCTGCGGAGCATCGGTGCTGGAGTCTTCTGACCAGACTCTGGATCATCGAAACTGATCTAGAAATGGGCCACGAGGGCCATTGGACAGCTCTTATCGATGACCTCAAGCCCGTGACACCTGGCCATTCACAAGAGGGAGCGGTCGCACTTCGCGACCGCTTGGACCAGCTATCTGCCGAGTGGGCACGCGTATCGGGGGCGGTCGACGTAGCGACGCTGCGCAAGCGGCTTCACGGCGAGATCATTTCAGATGCACATTTGCCGCCGGCAGGGTGGACACGACTCCTTCGATTAAATGAAGAAGCCCGATCGGTAGTTGGACGCACGCTGGCAGGACTGGGTTCGGCTGCGGCACTCACGCTTCCGCGTAAGTCCGTACGCGACGGGCTCAGCAATGCGCTGGCGTTGCCCGGTGACATCCTTGTCAAAGGCGACTCAGGCGTCGGCAAGAGCGCAATCGTGATGGACGCGATCGAACCCGCAGTGCTCGGGGATAATCGTCAAGCGCTTGCAATCAACCTTCGGCACTTGCCAGACACTCCGCTCGAGCTGCTGGACATGCTGATAAGCCCCGTCGAAGAGCTGTTCTCTGAGCTCACGGCCCCAGACTGCCTGCTCGTAATCGATGGTGCGGAGGCCGCAGCGGAACGCCACGGCCAGATGTTCTCCCATGTGCTTCGTTACGCGCGATCGGCTGGTCTGCGGGTAGTGGCTATTTCCGCGACGGAAGGCTCTGGCGCGGTTACCGAGCTGATGAAATCCGGCGCCAACGTTCCACGCGAGTACGTCGTGCCGGGGCTCGACGACGAGGACATAGCAACGGCAGGAGTCCACCTCCCTGCGTTACAACGGCTGATCGATAACCCGCGGGCCCGCGAGTTGCTCCGTCGGCCCATCGTCGTCGAACTTCTTAGTCGCGCGGGAGACCCCGGGCTACCCCTCACCGACTCTGAAGCGCTCGGCCACATCTGGGAGCGCCTTGTGAGAAACGGGGGACGGCAGGACGCTGGAGCGCCGGACGCACGGGAACGAGTCATGCTGCAACTCGCAGCTGATGCAGTCCATAAACGCGACACTGACGCCCTCCTCAGCCGCCTCGACGATGCTGCAGTGGACGATCTTAGGAAAAGTGGCGTGCTGCTACCTGCTAGTCGGAT
This sequence comes from Mycolicibacterium fluoranthenivorans, assembly GCF_011758805.1. NCBI lineage: Bacteria > Bacillati > Actinomycetota > Actinomycetes > Mycobacteriales > Mycobacteriaceae > Mycobacterium > Mycolicibacterium fluoranthenivorans. Next base: position 405,099 of record NZ_JAANOW010000004.1, read on the forward strand.
GCCATGGGACCGCGTACCTCAGTTCAAGCACGACCTCCTTCGCGCCTACTCCGTCGCGCGTTACCTTCTTAGCGAACGGGATCCAGCCAAAGCGCTAGAAGTCGTCGGGGCCCCTCGCTGGACGCTGCCATCGGCCCGCCTCGCGAGTGAAATCCTGTTGTCGGCGCCAGACGAACCGTCACACCCGGTCCCGGGGCGGTTTGCTCTGCTCCAGAAAGGCTTCGACGCCATCGCCGCGGCCGGCAATGGTGAGCGCTGGCGCGATGTTCCGAGCGAGGCACTGCTCGCTGTCCGAGACGTGGACAACCTGCTGAAGGACGCGTGGTCAGGTCTCGTGGACCACGATGCGGTCGGGCTCGCTAGGCTCGTTCGCGTTCTGAAGGGACGCCACAAAGCGGGCGTCGTACTTGACCCAATCATCGCCGAGCCAGTTATCGCTCGATTGCTCGCAGAAGAAGTGCCGCGCGGTCTCACTAGTCAGGTCGATGCGCTTGTCAGCGACTGGCTTGGGGCGCTCGTCCTGAGTAATGCTCCTGAGGGACACGCGACACGCGTAGCCCTGCGTGAGGCAATCCTTCAGCGATGCGCGGAGAAGGAGCGCCTTGCGGATGCCAAGGAAGCTGCGCGGCAATCAGGGTTAGCGGCACGAAGCCCTGAACAAGTTGGAGCCGACGAAGAACGCGAGAATGCTGTGCCGCCGAAAGTACCACTCGGACGCCGGCGCAAGCGGAGACTGCATACGACGAGACATCGCGCATACCTTTGGATCAGCGACGCGCAGATTGAGCACCTCGCGCTTCTCGGTGCCGACCTGGGCGCCGACGGTGAGGCTGCGTTGCGGCAACTCGCAGAGGACGATCCGGCATCTCTAGACCATGCGGTCGAAGCGGTCTTCGCCGGAAATAGCCTCGCAGCCTACGATCCGCAATTGCTCATTGATCTTGCAGCCGCCTACTACATCGAGGAAGACGAGGAGGAAGACGAAGTAGGCATCGGATGGTCCGGAGATATGTTCGACGACGGAATCCGCGACCACCGTTTTTTGGGCGGCCCGCTTTTTTCATTCACGTGTGGACCGTTCTTGGCAATATTTCAGAGTGACTATCGCCGCGGGGTCAAATTCCTCAACCGAATGTTGGATCACGCAGCTCAATGTCGCGTCCGTCGCAGTTCCAACGTCTACTACGGATGTCCCGGTGCCGAGGACGCAGACCCCCCGCACGCCACACTCTCGATCGCAGAAGAGCCTCGCGACTATGTTGGGGACAACCACGTCTGGCGGTGGTATCGCGGCACAGGGGTCGGCCCCTACCCGTGCATTAGTGCACTTCAAGCCCTAGAATTCGTTACAGAGCAATACATTTCGGCAGGTATTCCGCCGGAAACCCTGACCGCCATCCTGCTCGAAGACGCTCACAATCTCGCAATGCCAGCCGTGGCACTCGCCGTCCTAGTTCGCCACCTCGAATCAACCGGGACTGCAATCGACCCGTTTCTGGTCGAGCCAGAAGTGTGGGAGCACGAGTTCGCGCGAGCAGCCCATGAGCACAGCGGCCTCGCAGCGGTTCTGCCCGATATCAAAAACCCTGAGCGCCGACGCTGGAATCTCCGCGAAGTAGGCATGATGCTGGCGCTCCAGGCAGAGGACGACCGCGTCGGTCAGCTGAAGCTGCTCGGACAACAGCTCCAAGCTAAGGCCCAAGCACAGGTCGATGACACCTCCTCGCCAGGCGCCCGCGAACATCTTGCCGCCGTCCGAACATGGGCCGCCGCTCTTGATCGTGACGCATACGAGCTGCAGCGGCAGGGTGATCAAATATTTATCCAGCACGCCATCGACCCTGAAGTCGAAAATGTGTTGGGAGACACCAACGCTGATCTCCGGCGTAGTAGCGACGCTACGGCGTTGACCGTTCGTCACGCACATGTAAGAGACAGGGGCGGTCGAGCCCCGAACCTCACCTCCGAGGCTCTCTCCGCTGATCTCGTCACGGCCAGAGACCTTCTTGAGAACCCACCGGAATCCTGGCTCGGCAGCAGTTCCTCGGACGGACCAGCGGCTGTTGCAGCATCCGCTCTCGAATTGCACCTGACTGGACAGGTCAGCGTTTCTCAGGATGATCTTGCCTGGAGCGCCGCCGTTCTCCTCAGAGTGGCGGCGGATGTCGCAGAACACCCTCCCACTTATGACTACTTATTCAGCCAAGGCGCTGATCGATCCGCTGGGCATGCCCTCCCGCTTCTCTTGCTGCCTGAGGCGGCTGAGCTTCGACGCACTCTTGGCATGAACGGGCCTAACGATGTGAATGACCTCATCTCGCTGAGCGGCGCCATTGCTTCACGTTCCGAGAACGAGGCCCGTCTCGCCTTTGCCCGAGCCCTCGACGCCGTATGGGCCGCTCCATGCAATCTCGAGCATTTGCACGGACGTTGCCATCATCTCATCGCGATCGACCTTGTGACCGACTCCTTTCTTGATTCAGTATTCGGCCCTTGGGACTCTGAAGGCCAACGCCGATCCATCGCGAGACTAAACCCGCCTGACGCGGCTTCTCTGGATTCTATGAAGGGTGAAGAGATTTCGGCCCCACGGCTGACTGCGCCTATCCGAGGAACGGGTTCCGCCGCAGCCAGCACCGCATGCTGTGCGGAGAAGGCTCGTCGAATGCTTCAGTCGCTTCTCGCGGGACATCAGCGAGCCATGCTCGCTTTCGAGCATGGCTACCACCACAGCCACAGCGACTCTCTCGTCGCCGCCCGAGCAGCATTATGGCAGGCTTCAGACGGACGCGACGACGTGCTGCTGTCATACGTCGACCGGTATCTCCAAAATCCACGGTTGTTGGCCGAGGGCTTGAAAGCAATCGCGGCAGCGGGTGAGGAGCGAGTAGAAGCCGGCGCGGCAGCACATCGCCTTTGGTCCAGAATCATGGACCGTGTTCTCGATTATGCGGACAACAACCCAAGTCTGTTTAGCGAGCCCACCTGGGGGGCTTATGCGGAAGCCGACCTGATTCCTGAGCCTTCCCCGGACTGGCATTACCTCACGATCGAAATGCTCGCTGCGCCACACCGCTGGCGCAACCTGCTCACCTGGTCACCGCAAGTTGAGCGGTGGCTAGAGACGATCACAAGTACGCGCATGAGTATCGATCATCTTGTCGTCGCGGTGAGGGAACTCGACGTCACCGACCAGGTAACTTCCGGCCTGCGCTGGGTCGAACGCATTGTCGTAAGGAGTGGCAACGACTGTGCGAAGACCTATACCTTGCCGGAATGGCTCCATGAGCGGCGTCCCGATCTCCTTAACGAAGATCAAGTAGCTCGTTGGCAGAGGATAGTCGACCTCCTAGTAGTTGCCGGGGATAGTCGAGTTGCTGATCTGGCGGACTAGTGCCAGCTCACGATCTCCGCCTCGGAACGCTGCTCTCAAAAGTCTCTCCTTAAACCCTTACGCGGACGTGTTGCGTGGGGCCGTCGGAGAGTTGTCGGCAATGATTTGCAATTGGAAGTCCCGGCCTCGTACCAGCAGACCCCACCGAACTGATTATCCGTCGTCAGACGTGTCAGCTCCGGTCAGCGTCAAGTTCAGCCTTAGTGTCCTCCCGCCGCGCATCACGCTCGTATGACTCTGCTATATCACGCAATATCCTCGCAGTACGAGGCCACTTAGCACGTGTTGTGGCACTCCAGTCACGGTAGTTTTCCGCAAGCTCTCGCTCCTGCGTTCCGCCGTCGTATAGCCCACGCCAAGTTGCGCCCCGCGCGTTCATTCGGCCGATTAGAAGGCCATTCTCGAGGTCACGGCTGCCGATCGCTTCGAGTATGTCTCTTACTGGCTCTGCTGGCCATGCCCCGTCGACGCCGACGGGGCTGTGCGAGAGAGCTTGCCCAACCATCTCGTCTCCGACGTCCGAGCGATCTACGTCAGCGAGTGCCAATCTGGCCGCCCTCACCCAGCTAGCCATTACTGCCCCATCCAACGAACCATCATCACGGCGACCCGGAAAACCTTTCCACTGGTGCAGAACCCACCAAGCTTGCGTCGCCATGCTCTGGTCGGCGTCGCTGAGTTCACGTCCCCGATCCTGTCGCCCGCGGTACGCGTGCGTAACTAGCTCAACGAACTGGTCGGGCCTAGTCGCGAGTACGCGATTGAGTGTTGTTGGCTCACGATGATGTTCAAGTATCCGAAAGAAAGTGAATTCGTAGCTTGCAACTTTCATTTCGAAGTCGTCGTCCATGGCCAGGAAGTCAAGCAGCGAGCCTATGCAGTACGTCGTCATACTGGACGGACCCTCCTCTGCCGAAGGCTGGTTTAGAGCACCATTGAGGGCGGTGACGATGAGGGGCCGCGCCACACTAGCGAAGTCGCAGTCCGTCTCCAGATCCGTCCGCTCGATAGCATCTGCCAACACGGCAATCGCAGTCCAGATTCGACCATGGTCTAGCAAACGCCCAACAACTTGGCCTAGAAAAGACGACGGAACCCCATCAAAGCTAGCCTTTTCCCAGTAGGTAGTTTCATCCGCTGCCACAGAACTGTCGCGCAGTGCTTGCAAAACATCTTCTGTGGAAGGAGCATTGCGGATCACGATTTCCCTGGCCGCACCTTCGAGTTCATGCTCACTCAGGGCCTCGATGAACCACGATGCACCGCCCAATTGAATACGGCGACGCACCCACATCGAGCCGGCCTCTTCAAGCGCCGATTCGGATGATGATAGCCACGGTAGTACGTCACGAAGGCCGACTTCGCTGATACCGCCAAGCACCCAACCAAGTTGTCCCGGAACGGCGGAGCGGCGGGCGAGAGCTTCCACACCTCCGATGCCAGCATCGGACTTCAGAATGGATAGGAGAGCACTGGTCCTAAGCGTGCCTAGCTCGGCTTGGTACGAATTGAAGTCTTTTCGGTCAACCCCTGGAATATTTGGGTGCCAATCGAATAGGTACGCGAATCGCTGAGGATCGGAATCCGACTCAAGCGCCGATGCGATTTCGCACAACCGCCCTACTACATCGGCAGGAAGCGCCCAGTCGGCGGACGCGTACTGTTCGTGAAACGCGGTCAGACTACGAAGCCTCTCCCAGAGCAACAGCCGCGCTTGATCATCAATTAGGCCGTGGTCGGCTCCCCTCGCGAGCAACTCGACAACTCGTGTCCGGTCATGTGGAGGCAATGTAGGCAACGCTTCAGCCAACTGCGCAAGCCGCTCTGGATCAGAGTCTGCGTGCTGGACTGCACGGTCAACTAGATCATGAACAAACTGGATGAAGTTAGTCACGGGGACTGACAGCTCTGTCGGCTTCCAGTCGCGGAACCGCGGATCAGCTGGCGGTATGAGGATGCGCCCACTATGAGGCAGGAGTTGGAACGTTAGGCTCCAGCCAATTTCGTCTGCAATTCGGTAAACGGCATCAAGGGCCTGAAGTCTTTGCTCCCGGGTTGCCGAGGTGTGACGCACCCAACCGCTGAGAATAGAAGTCATGCTCTCGAGCGGTCGATTTCCCGACTTACCGCCTGGATCAAGGCAGCAAAGTCGCGCGAGCACCCGAACTCCATCGATTATGTGCTCCGCCGACCAACAGAGCGATTCTAGGGCCCATAACAGATGGTGGTGCATAGATGTCGGCCCTAAGCGGAGGCTGTCGCTGTGCTCCTCGAAAAGGCTGACCACAGCGGACTCAGCATGAGAGAGATCCTCCTCAAGTGCGTCAAGAAACGTGTCGGGAGCAGCTTCGGCCAGCATGGGCAAGACCGCGGCGAGTTCATGCCACCGCCGACCAGAGTCGTCCTCAGAAGCTCGCTCAATTAGTCGGCGCACTGTTCGCGCGGCTACAACGGCGGCCGTCACACCGTTGTCTAGTTCAACCTCACCACCGAGGGAACCTAGCAGAGCGAGACCTTGCGCTAAACCCTCCCGCAACATGCCGGAGTAGCGGCGCTTAACGCCCAATAATCCTGCGGTGGACTGCTCCTCAGGGGTGAGGTCCAATACCGGGTCTGCTTCAGACACAACATCCTCCGCGACGCGGACCGACCGTTCGACCAAGTCCGTAGTCACAGAATCTTGCAACAGCAGAAATGCCTCCTCCTGGGAGACGAACGACCAGCAGGTACCAACTTTGCGTACGACGGGATCCACTGATGTGGACATTCGACCTAGTAAGGGCTCGATCACACTCCACGGCTGATTGGCCATCGACTCCAGCATTGCGATGTCGTCCGAGCCGGTAGTCCATGCGCCCGCCAGCACTAGGGCCGCCAAAATTCCCGCATCCGGCGGATTGGTCCACTCCGGGCGGCTAATCGTCGGATTTAGCGAAATGCGGCGACATAAGGCCGGCAGACTTTTACGCCCCAGCACAGCGAGTCGCTCAGCCTCGCTAGGCTCCACGCCGGCTCCCCGCAGTGCGTCGGCGGCATCTCGGCGGCCGAGCCGCGGCAGGGAAACCTCGGCTTTCCTTCTCGAAAAAGCCGAGCGGTCAACCACGCTCACAACATGGTGCCCTTGACTAATGGCGCGACCGACATCGGCGCCGTCAAACCTAGGGATCAACAGCGCCCGACCCGGTTTTTCGAGAATGGAGTCCCAAGCGTCTGCAGATGACACCACGATTGCAGTCGTGATATTTTCCCCGCCGCTTGCAAGGCTTAGCGAGGCATGGAGGAACCCAAGACAGTCATCGGCCCACTCAGATTGAACGAGCGTATGTACAGGTTCGTTTTGGAGCCGTTTTATTAATTGATCACTTTGTTGCCGCCGACCCGATAGGAAAAAATCCGCGGGCAATTGCGGTTTGGTCGACGCGCTAAATCGCTCCCACCACTTGTCCAGCGATACTGCATCGCGCGGCCGGAACCCCAAATGCTCAGAGATCCAATAGTGGGCGGAAGGGGCGGTGAGAAGCCAACTTTCCAGATCGTCGGCGTCCACAACCCGGACGTCTGCAAAGTTTCCTTCGTTCTTTCGTTCCTTGGCCCAAGCAGCCCCTTTCGCCCAGCGCCGCGGGGTAGCGAAGACAAAGGTTGCCGACGAAGGGGTACTCGAAACACGATTGTTGTAATCGGACGTTGCTTTGGACTCAGGCCGTTCATTGACGCCAAATTCGAAGACCAGCTTCCCCGCTGGGAGGAACTTCGTCCCTAATGAATCAGCAACGCCGTCGAACCCTTCAAGAGCGATACCGTCGCCTGCGCGAATAGAGATGTTCGAAAAACCGGGCGTCTCGATAAGTAACCGCCTAATCAGCTCGGGAAAGCGCTCTTGTGCATCGCGCGACCTCGCGACTGGCCACTGTTTGAGCTGATTTGCGGTGACTAGCTCCGGACTTACCGCCCTGCGTTCGGACAACAGTGTCGGGATTCGGCTATTGCGTTGCGCGATGAGAGCCTCGACATCACTCGGTCGGAATCTGAGAAAGCGCGAGCCAGGAAGCCGGGTGGCGTCGAGCGCGCCATTCTGCGACCAGTTCCGAACGGTGTTCTCATGCACACCCAACCGCTTGGCCGTCTCGCGAACAGTCAGAAGTTCCTCATTCACACTCACTACATCAAGATAGCAAAATGTGGACTTTGTAGACAAGGGGAGCGTAGGCTTGCCCTTGTTTACTTCCGTAGCTAGTGGAACCGTTGCGCAGCTGAATGCGCTCCGCCGACACCGCCCTCGCGTTGCGGATGCATCTAGCATCAGCGCGCCCTGTATGGACCCCGGGATGAGCTACGGGCAAGTCAAACAACCATAAGTAGTGACGCCGACGTTCGGTTGTTTGACAGAACGAAGATGCTAGAGTAAACCGTGCAATCTACATCGGTTCCGGCCCAGTTGGTCGAAGCCGGTGTGTCGGTGGTGACCGGTGATGCTCACAGCATCACCTATCGGTTTGAGGGCCGCGCCGTCACGGCCGACCTTCTCCGAGTAGGTCGCATTTCGTCTGCGACCGCTGTGCTGCGTCGCGCAAACCGTCAGCCTGGCCACCGCGTCTTGGTCGCCTGCGACTTCATCTCTAACTCTGCGCGCTCAGCACTTCTGACCGAAACCGACGTGGACCTCAGCGTTGGTAGCACTGGCGAACTGGTTCTGTCGGGCAAGACCCTCAAGCCTCCCGCAACACCACCCCCTGCAACCGCCCATCGCAGCCGGCGTCGCCGCGCGGCCGAACGGGTCTGCTTGCTCACCCGCGAGCGCCTACGCCAAGTTGACGTCGCCGCCGCCGTCGCGGTCACCCAGCAGGCTGTATCCAAGATGACGGAGAAGGAACCGTTGCCCGAAACGCCGATGACCGAGGCCGCACGCCGAGACCTCCTCACCAAGCTGTCATTGGTGCTAGCAGACGACGGACTCGTCGAGACCTACTGGTACGGAATAGATCCGGTAATGGAGCAGGTCCGCAGCTCGATCCGACTCGGCGCAGAGTTGTCCGTACAGATCCTCGCCGGCGGCGAGGTCGCCGCCGACGTTTTGCAGCCGTGGCGGGTACCGACCCGGGGCCTGGTTTACGCCGAAGAGCTGGTCGATCTGTCGGTCCTTAAACTGGTGGAAGCCACAGCCGAGGAAGCAACCTTGACTCTGCGAGTTCCCGCCGACCCGACTGTGTGGACGACCGCGACATGGTGGCGGCGGGTTAACGAAGTACAACAGCAGTCCGACATCGCTACCGTTGACCCAGTGATTGCGTTGCAGGACCTCAACGCCAGCGCAGATCTCGGCGACGGTGCGCCGCAACGACTCAGCGACTGGATCGTGAGCCGGTGACCCCAGCGGTATCAGTCGTGATGGCCTGCACCGCGGTGGCCGACGACAACGGGATGCGTGCGTTGCGCGACGTGGCCACCGCCGCCGACGGCATTGAATACCTTGTGATCGGTGGCCACATGGTGCGGCTCCTACGGCACGTGTACAACGTGCCGGGGATACCGCGGGTGACCTCCGACGCCGACACCGGCATCAGTGTCGACGTGGCCACCACGGGCGGACTTCACGATCGACTCACCGCGCTCGGCTACGAAGATCAGTGCGGCAACCGCTACGAGCGTGGTGAGCAGGCAGTCGATCTCCTAGTCCCCGCTGCGGCCAAGCCGGGTAAGCAGATCATCGGTGAGCGGGCATTCGACGGGGCGCCAGGGCTGCGCATCGCGCTGGCACTGCCGCCGATCGAGGTGGCGGTCACCGCGCGGCTCACCGACGGCGACACGATTGAGTTCAAAGCCCCGGTTCCCGACGTCGAAGCCGCCTTCGTCCTGAAGATGCTGGTTCGTACCGTCCGCGACACGGAACGCGACCTCCAGGACATCGAGACGCTCCTAGAGATCGTGGCGTCACAACCCGAGTACCACGCATCACCGTGGCGCATGGACGACCCCAAGATCACGGAGAGCGGTGAGCGAGGCGATGCTGCCCGCGTGGCAGCGCAGATGATCTCCAGCCCACCCACAAAGGTGCCAGCCCGGGTGCGGGCGCTGCTGCGGCGCCATGTCGCGGTTGTGTCGCGATGACAATCGCACTGCGAAGTACCGCAGTGGATCCGTTCCGCCTCAACGCCCACCAACGCCGCCAACGCCATATCCGCAGTTAGAGGCGATTTTCCGGCAGCTGCCGTTTACAACAAAGACAACAAACGCCCAGATCTACAGATTTTAAGTCCGCTGCCTCTGCCAATTGGGCTATGGGGGCCTGTGCAGACAATGACGTTAGCGTCTGCGCCGGTCCCTGAAAAATCACTCCCCGGCTCCTCCGAACAGGGGATAGTCGCTCGCCCGCGTGGCCGTTTACCATCTCGGAATGAACGGCCTGCTTGCCTTGCTCGTCACGCTGGCACTCGTCGTGCCCATCGGGGGACTGCTCATCTGGCTCAGTCACCGCAGCGCACAGAAGCAATCCGCAAAGTACTGGTCCACCCGAGGTGGCTCCGCAGCCGGCGGCACCGCGGTCGGCGGTGCCGCCGCCGGTGGCGGCTATCTCGCCGGCGGATGCGGCGCCGGTGACGGCGGTGGGGGCCATGGTCACGGCGGTTGCGGCGGTGGCTCCAGCTGTGGCGGAGGCGGATGCGGCGGCGGAGGCTGCGGAGGCGGCAGCTAGCCCGCAGCTGCCAATTCCGACGGTGTGAGCGAAACCGTCAGCGCGGGAACCGGATACCGGCACAACGCACAGCCATCACGGATGACCTCGGAGGTCTCCTCCGCAACGCCACGCAGCACCCGGAGGTCACCGGACGGCTCCCCGCTCAACCCACCAAGGCTCAGCCGGCTCAGGATGAGGCCGTGCCTGCGGCTGAGCCGCGCCATCGCGCCGACCATCTCGATCACCGTGTCCGCGCCACCCGCACCGTCGGACGGCAGAAGCTCACCATGTACACCGATCAGGGTCGTCGCACGCTGTGCGACAACCTGCGCCGCGTGGTCTTCCCAGCCGGGCTGGCCACTGTCGACCATCACCTGCCGGACCACACCCGTCGAGCCACCGAGCGCAGCGAGGTGTTCCTCGGCACCGACCACGAACTTGATCACCCCGGCGACGACGGCTCGCCTCACGGCGGCGGAATCCGTGTCCGCCCGGCAGTGCATGACGAGATGCTTCGCACTCACCTCACGTGACACCGCAAGGTCAAGTTCCTCGGCCGAGGCGATATCGACACTCACCCCGTGGCGTCGGATCCAGTCCGCGACCACCCCCGACCGCAGCACACGTGCCGGAAATCTGAGCGCCGAAGTAGGAAATACTTTGCGGTACATGGCACATCGGCGCAGCACCACCGCCTCGTCGAGGAGGCCGGCGGGCCGCACCACATCGTCGAGCAATCCGCGTGCGAAGCGGTCCGCGGACGACAAGCGAGCGATGACGAGCGTGTGCACGGTCATGCCGCCGTCCGTCCGACGATCGCGCCGCCGGCCGAGAGCACGACCAGCGGACGCGGGAAACGCATTGTGGCGCACGCATCGTCGAGGGATTCGTCGATCTCTTCGGCGAGCTCCGGCAGTTCCTCCCGCCAGTCTCCGCTGGGCACGGCACGGCCCCCACCCAATCCCAGCCGCGTCAGCACCTCACCGTGGACACGACGGATATAGGTCATCTCCGTGATCATCTGGCCGATGGCGGCCGGGTAACTGATGAAGTCGTCCACCTGCCCGCCGACCTCGCAGTGCAACCCCACCGGGTCAAGGCGGGTGCTACCGAGCACTGCCCCGATCGCGGCATTCATCTGCTCGCTATCGCAACGCAAGGTGTGCCGACCATCCTGCTGAGCCCGGACCACGGTGAGATCGGCTGCGTTCGAGTTGGCCATGTGGACTATGACACCTTGTGTTCGGCCTTCGACTGCCGATGCCAACAGCTCGATTTCCTCCAGGGAACTCACCACCATGCAGCCGGGACTGAGCCCGGCGGCCGCGCGGATCTCCGCGTCCCGCAATCCTTGCGCATGGATGGTCAGCCGTCGCGGACTGATGCCGGCCGCGATCGCCACCGCCAGATCCCGACCCGAACACACGTCGACTGCGACCCCTCGCTTGCGAACCCACTTGGACACGAGGTGATTTCGCAGGGCACTCGCGGGCACAGCGACCTCGGTCATCGGAAAGTAACCACGGTAGATCTCGCACCTGCGCTGGACCGACCGATCGGGCGATATGGACACCGAGACCTTCTTGCTCGTTGGGGCCCCGGCCTGCTGCCGAGGGCCACACCATCCACTGTTGCGCGCGCTACGCCGCTCGGCCACCTTCGTAGCGGACTCTTGACGGATCCGCAGGAAACCTTGACGAGTTGTTGACCTTCGCGCGCGTTGGCGGCATGAGGCCCGCGGCCACGACCTCGAATGGGTGGGCGCTGTTCGTGGCGAACACACCGGCCGTAAATGACCTCGCGGTAGTGATCGTCAAGACCCGAGAACTGCCGTCACCTGGGTCGATTGACGCGATCTGGACCGCGCAGCTGTGACCTGGATAACCGCGATGAATAAACGGCGTAAAGGACTGTCGCCCGGGCGTAAAGAAACCGTCAAGGCCCGCTGTGAGTGTCCTTGGCGGGTCTAGCTTCAAGCCGGGCTCTCAGCACGGGGAGCCTCCCAGAGGCTGCCTCGATCACACCCGAGCGCCGCCCGCAGTTTTCAGTGAACGGAGTGACATGTCGGTGGTCGTGTACATCGTGCTGACGGTGGCGATCTTCGCCCTGCTCGGCTTGATTCAGAAGTTGGTCGAGGGGCTGTGAGCTACGACAACATCGTCGGGCTGGTGCTCGCGATTCTCCTCGCACTGTTTCTCTTCGCCGCGCTGCTCTTCCCCGAGAGGTTCTAGTGAGTTCCCTGACTAGTGAGGGGGCGGGGATCCTGTTCCTCGTCACCCTGATCGTCGCCCTGGTGGCCGTACACGTGCCGCTCGGCGATTACATGTACCGGGTCTATTCGTCCGAGCGAGACCTGCGCGGCGAGCGGCTCGTCTACCGACTCATCGGTGCCGATCCGAAAGCGGAGCAGACCTGGGGTGCCTATGCCCGCAGCGTGCTCGCCTTCTCGGCCGTCAGCATCCTGTTCCTGTTCGTTCTCCAGCTCGTGCAGGGCAAGCTCCCGCTTCATCTGAACGATCCGGCGACGCCGATGACTCCGGCGCTGGCGTGGAACACGGCCGTGAGCTTCGTGACGAACACCAACTGGCAGGCCTACTCGGGTGAATCGACGCAGGGCCACCTCGTCCAGATGGCCGGCCTGGCCGTACAGAACTTCGTGTCCGCGGCGGTCGGTATGGCAGTCGCGATGGCCTTCGTCCGTGGCCTGGCCCGGCGCAGTACCGGTGAACTGGGCAACTTCTGGGTCGATCTGGTCCGCGGCGCGCTGCGCATCCTGCTGCCCCTGTCCATCGTCGGCGCCATCATCCTCATCGCGGGCGGCGCCATCCAGAACTTCCACCTGCACGATCAGGTGGTCAACACCCTGGCGGGCGGGCAGCAGACCATCACCGGCGGCCCCGTCGCCAGCCAAGAGGTGATCAAAGAACTCGGCACCAACGGCGGTGGTTTCTACAACGTCAACTCGGCGCACCCGTTCGAGAACCCCAACGCGTGGACCAACTGGGTGGAGATCTTCCTGCTGCTGGTCATCAGCTTCTCACTGCCCCGCACCTACGGGCGGATGGTGGAGAGCAAGAAGCAGGGGTACGCGATCGCGGCCGTGATGAGCGTGCTCGCCGTGATCAGCGTCGGTTTCATGATGCTGTTCCAGCTGCAAGGCCACGGCACCGTGCCCACCGCGGTCGGCTCGGCGATGGAAGGTGTGGAACAGCGCTTCGGCGTGGCCGATTCGGCCGTCTTCGCCGACGCCACGACGCTGACGTCCACCGGTGCCGTCGACTCGTTCCACGACTCCTACACCAGCCTGGGCGGCATGGTCGCGCTGTTCAACATGCAGCTCGGCGAGGTGGCGCCGGGCGGCGTCGGCTCGGGCCTGTACGGCATGCTCATCCTGGCCATCATCACCGTCTTCATCGCAGGCCTGATGGTCGGACGCACCCCCGAGTACCTCGGCAAGAAGATCACCCCGCGTGAAATCAAACTGGCTGCAACGTATTTCCTCATCACCCCGTTGATCGCACTGACCGGCACGGCCATCGCGATGGCGATGCCGGGCCAGCGCGCAGGCATGCTGAACACCGGCCCGCACGGCTTGTCCGAGGTGCTCTACGCCTTCACCTCGGCGGCCAACAACAACGGGTCGGCATTCGCGGGTATCACCGTCAACACCGACTGGTACAACACCGCGCTCGGCCTGGCCATGGTGTTCGGCAGGTTCCTGCCGATCATCTTCGTGCTCGCCCTGGCCGGCGCCCTGGCCAAACAGGGCAAGACCCCGGAGTCCATCGGCACCCTGCCGACGCATCGACCTCAGTTCGTCGGCATGGTTGCCGGTGTCACGCTGATCCTGGTCGCGCTCACCTTCTTGCCGATGCTTGCGCTCGGCCCCCTCGCTGAAGGAATTCACTGATGACCACCCCCACCCTCGAATCTGGGCACGCACAGCACAAATCGCAATCCACCAACCGCATTCAAGGCGGCTTGCTGGATCCGAAGCTGCTGTGGAAGTCGATGCCCGACGCACTGCGCAAGCTCGATCCGCGCACCTTGTGGCGCAACCCGGTCATGCTGATCGTCGAGATCGGTGCGGTGTGGAGCACGATCCTGGCGATCGCCGATCCCTCCTGGTTCGGCTGGCTGATCGTGATCTGGCTCTGGCTGACAGTCGTTTTCGCGAATCTCGCCGAAGCGGTTGCCGAAGGACGCGGTAAGGCTCAGGCCGAGACGCTGCGCAAGACGAAGACGTCGACCATGGCCCGTCGCCTCATCGACTGGGCCCCCGGCCGCACGGCCACCGAGGAAGAGGTCGCCGCTCCCCTGTTGCAACTGGGCGACCACGTGGTGGTCGAAGCCGGCGAGACCATCCCCGGCGACGGCGATGTCGTACAAGGCATTGCCTCCGTGGACGAATCCGCCATCACGGGTGAATCCGCGCCGGTGATCCGGGAATCCGGAGGTGACCGTTCCGCGGTGACCGGTGGCACCGTCGTGCTCTCCGATCGCATCATCGTCCGGATCACGCAGAAGCCGGGCGAGAGCTTCATCGACCGGATGATCTCCCTCGTCGAAGGGGCCAACCGGCAGAAGACGCCGAACGAGATCGCGCTGAACATCCTGCTGGCCTCGCTCACGCTCATCTTCGTGTTCGCCGTCGCGACGCTACAACCGCTCGCCATCTACTCGAAGATGAACAACCCCGGTGTGCCGGACAGCTTGGCCCTCACCGGCAACGGTGTGTCGGGCATCGTGATGGTCTCGCTGCTGGTGTGTTTGATTCCCACCACGATCGGCGCGCTGCTGTCCGCGATCGGCATCGCCGGGATGGACCGCCTGGTCCAGCGCAACGTGCTCGCCATGTCCGGTCGCGCGGTGGAAGCCGCCGGCGATGTGAACACGCTGCTGTTGGACAAGACCGGCACCATCACGCTGGGCAACCGGCAGGCTGCCGCGTTCGTCCCGGTCACCGGCGTGACCGCCGAGGCACTCGCCGATGCGGCCCAGCTGTCCAGCCTGGCCGACGAAACTCCGGAGGGCCGCTCGATCGTGGTCTTCGCCAAGGAGGAGTACGGGCTGCGGGCCCGGACTCCGGGCGAGCTGGCGACGGCGCAGTGGGTGGAATTCACCGCCCAGACCCGGATGTCGGGTGTGGATCTGGGCACCGATCACAGCCTGCGCAAGGGCGCGGCCAGCTCGGTCGCCGACTGGGTGCGCAACCAGGGTGGCCAGGTGTCCGCGGAGCTCGGCGAGATCGTCGACGGCATCTCCGCCGCCGGCGGGACCCCCCTCGTCGTCGGGCAGGTCCTGGACGGCACCGCCTCGGTCCTCGGTGTCATCCACCTGAAAGACGTCGTCAAGCAGGGTATGCGCGAACGCTTCGACGAGATGCGCCGGATGGGCATCCGCACGGTGATGATCACCGGCGATAACCCGTTGACCGCCAAGGCCATTGCCGATGAGGCAGGTGTCGATGACTTCCTCGCCGAGGCCACGCCGGAAGACAAGATGGCCCTGATCAAGAAGGAGCAGGCCGGCGGGAAGCTGGTCGCCATGACCGGTGACGGCACCAACGACGCACCCGCGTTGGCGCAGGCGGATGTCGGCGTGGCGATGAACACCGGTACGTCGGCGGCGAAAGAGGCCGGCAACATGGTCGACCTCGACTCGGATCCCACCAAACTCATCGAGATCGTCGAGATCGGCAAGCAGCTGCTCATCACCCGCGGGGCGCTCACGACGTTCTCGATCGCCAACGACATCGCCAAGTACTTCGCGATCATCCCCGCGCTGTTCGTCACGCTGTTCCCCGGTCTGGATCTGCTCAACATCATGCGGCTGCACAGTCCGCAGTCGGCGATCCTGTCCGCGGTCATCTTCAACGCGATCATCATCGTCGCGCTGATCCCGTTGTCGCTGCGCGGCGTTCGGTACACGCCCAGCAGTGCGTCGAAACTGTTGAGCCGCAACCTCTACGTCTACGGCTTGGGCGGAATCATCGCGCCGTTCATCGGCATCAAAGTCATCGACCTCGTAATCCAGTTCCTGCCAGGGATGTGAAATGAACTTCTCCAGTTTGATTCGTCAGCACTGGGCCGCGCTCCGCGCCCTGCTCGTGCTCACCGTGATCCTCGGTCTCGCCTACCCGGCCTTCATCTGGCTCATCGCCCAGATCCCCGGGCTGCGTGAGAATGCCAACGGGTCCATCGTCGACACCGGTGGGAAACCGGTGGGCAGCAGCCTGATCGGGCAGTCCTTCACCGACGCGGAGGGCAACGCACTGCCACAGTACTTCCAGAGCCGGCCGTCGGCCGCGGGCAACGGCTATGACCCACTCGCCACCAGCGCGAGCAACCTGGGACCGGAGAGCATCGTCGACACACCCGGTGACCCGTCGCTTGCCAAGGACGACAACGGATATAAGGCCAGCCTGCTCACGCAGGTCTGCCAACGCAGCGCCGCCGTGGGTGAGCTCGAAGGTGTCAGCGGGGCCCGCCCGTTCTGCACCGGCGGCGGCCGGGGCGAACGGAGCGACGGGGAAAGCGTCGGGGCCGTGCTCTCGGTGATCGGACCCCGCACCGCATCCGGCGACGTCGTCCATCCCACGCGGGTGGTCAGTGTCAACGAACCGTGCGAGACGACGAAGACCCCGTTTCTGAGCACCTATGAGGGCGCCCGCGTCGAATGCGCGACGTTCGGTGAGGATTACGCCATCGGCCAGATCGTGCCGATCCGGGGCGCCGCCCCCGACGACCCCGCCGTACCCGCGGACGCCGTCACCGCCAGCGCCAGCGGCCTGGATCCGCACATCTCCCCCGCGTACGCCGCCATCCAGGTGGACCGGATCGCCAAGGCCCGGGGTGTCTCACCCGACCTCATCCGCACGGCCGTCGCGGACAACACCGCCGGCCGCACCCTCGGGTACTTCGGAGAACCGCGGGTCAACGTATTGATGCTGAATGTGGAGCTGGACGAGAAGTATCCCGTGAAGAGTTGATGCACCGGTGGATGATGAGGGCGTGAACATCGGCGACGAGGTGCTCGCCCCGGGAGCGAGCAGACCAGACGGGGAACGGTCGGCCACGTCGACGCACAAGGCCAAGCGGGGCGAACTGCGCATCTACCTGGGTGCCGCCCCGGGCGTCGGGAAGACCTTCTCGATGCTCGGGGAGGCACGTCGCAGGCTCGAACGCGGCACCGACGTGGTCGCGGCCGTCGTCGAGACCCACGGCCGCAAGAAGACCGCCGAGCTGCTCGACGGGATCGAGATCGTCGCGCCGCGGTACATCGAGTACCGCGGCGGGCGGTTTCCCGAACTCGACGTGCCCGCGGTCATCGCCCGGCACCCGGAGGTGGTGCTGGTCGACGAACTGGCCCACACCAACACTCCGGGCAGCGTGAACGCCAAGCGCTGGCAGGACGTCGAAGAACTACTCGACGCAGGGATCGACGTCATCTCGACGGTCAACGTCCAGCACCTGGAGAGCCTCAACGACGTGGTCACCCAGATCACCGGAATCGAGCAACAGGAGAAGGTCCCCGACGAGGTGGTGCGCGCGGCCGATCAGATCGAGTTGGTCGACATCACCCCGGAAGCACTGCGGCGCAGGTTATCCCACGGAAATGTGTACGGCCCCGAGCGTATCGATGCGGCGCTGTCCAACTACTTCCGGCGCGGAAATCTGACGGCACTGCGGGAACTGGCGCTGCTGTGGCTCGCCGACCAGGTCGACGCCGCGCTGTCGAAGTACCGGGCCGACAACAAGATCACCGACACCTGGGAGGCGCGCGAACGCGTGGTCGTCGCCGTGACCGGTGGCGCCGAGTCGGAAACCCTGGTGCGACGGGCGTCGCGCATCGCGTCCAAATCCAGCGCCGAACTGATGGTCGTGCACGTCGTGCGGGGTGACGGCCTGTCGGGTATCGCGGCCCCGCAGATGGGCAAGGTGCGAGAACTCGTGACCAGCCTCGGCGCGACACTGCACACCGTGGTCGGTGACGACGTCCCGGCCGCGCTGCTGGACTTCGCCCGCGAGATGAACGCCACCCAGCTGGTGCTCGGGACCTCCCGGCGGTCCCGCTGGGCGCGCATGTTCGACGAGGGCATCGGCGCGTCGGTGGTCCAGCAGTCCGGGAAGATCGACGTTCACATGGTCACCCACCCGGAGGCCAAGCGGCCGCGCTCGTACTCTTCGGTGGCGTCGTGGCAGAAGCATCTGCTGTCCTGGCTGGCCGCCGCGATCGTTCCCAGCGTCATCTGCGCCATCACCTCGCTGTGGCTCGACCCCTTCCTCGGTATCGGCGGCGAGAGCGCGCTGTTCTTCATCGGGGTGCTGGTGGTGGCGCTGCTCGGCGGCGTGGCGCCCGCCGCGCTGTCGGCGCTGCTGTCCGGTCTGTTGCTGAACTACTTCCTCGTCAATCCCCGCTACACGTTCACCATCGCCGAACCGGACAGCGCCGTAACTGTCGTGGTGCTGCTGCTCGTGGCCGTCGCCGTGGCCGCGCTGGTCGACGGCGCCGCCAGTCGGGCCCGCGAGGCGACGCGCGCGTCACAGGAAGCCGAACTGCTCGCCCTGTTCGCGGGATCGGTTCTGCGCGGGGCGGATCTGGGCATGCTGCTGGAACGCGTCCGCGAGACGTACGCCCAGCGGGCGGTCAGCCTGGTCCGCGACGGACCAGACGGGCCGGCGACGGTGGCGTGCGTGGGCAAGGACCCGTGCGTGGAGGTCGATGACGCCGACACGGCGGTGGAAGCCGGTGACGACGAGTTCTGGATGCTGCTGTCCGGCCGCAAGCTCTCGGCCCGGGATCGCCGCGTGCTGGGTGCGGTCGCCAAACAGGCGGCCGGCCTGGTCAAACAACGCGAATTGACCGAAGAGGCAAGCCAGGCCGAGGCGATCGCCCAGGCCGACGAACTGCGGCGCTCGCTGTTGTCCGCGGTGAGCCACGATCTGCGGACCCCGCTGGCCGCCGCGAAGGCAGCGGTGTCCAGTCTGCGGAGCAGCGATGTCGATTTCTCCGCGGAGGACACGTCCGAACTGCTGGCCACCATCGAAGAATCCGTCGATCAGCTCACCGCCCTGGTGGGCAATCTGCTCGATTCGTCGCGGTTGGCGGCGGGGGCGGTCCGCCCCGAACTACGCCGGGTCTATCTGGAAGAGACCGTGCAGCGCGCACTGCTCGGCATCAGCAAGGGAGTCACCGGTTTCCCGCGCAAAGAGCTCGACCGGGTCAAGGTCGAGGTGGGCGATGCCGTCGTCATGGCCGACAGCGGCCTGCTCGAGCGGGTACTGGCCAATCTGGTCGACAACGCGTTGCGCTACTCGCCGGTGAACAGACCGGTGCGGGTCACCGCCGGCCAGGTCGGTGACCGGGTACTCATCGCCGTCGTCGACGAGGGGCCCGGTATCCCCCGTGGCACCGAGGATCAGCTGTTCGAACCCTTCCAGCGCCTTGGCGATCGCGACACCAGCACCGGCGTCGGCCTCGGCCTCTCGGTGGCCCGCGGCTTCGTCGAAGCAATGGGCGGCACGATCACCGCAACCGACACCCCCGGCGGCGGGCTGACCATCGAGATCGACTTGGCCGCAACAGCAAAGGATGTCCACGCATGACCCGGGTGCTCGTCATCGACGATGAACCACAGATCCTGCGGGCGCTGCGGATCAACCTGTCCGTCCGCGGGTACGAGGTGACCACGGCGGCCACCGGGGCCGAGGCCCTGCGGTCGGCCGCCGATCACCGTCCGGATGTCGTGGTCCTGGATCTGGGCCTGCCGGACATGTCCGGTATCGAGGTGCTGGCAGGGTTACGAGGTTGGATGAGCGCGCCGGTGATCGTCCTCTCCGCGCGCAGCGACTCCTCGGACAAGGTCGAGGCGCTGGACGCCGGCGCCGACGATTACGTGACCAAACCCTTCGGCATGGACGAGTTCCTGGCCCGCCTGCGCGCGGCCGTACGCCGGGGCACGGCGGCGGCCGAGACCGACGAGCCCGTCATCGAAACCTCCTCCTTCACCGTGGACCTTTCCGCGAAGCAGGTCACCAGGAACGGCGTCGAGGTGCATCTGACGCCGACCGAGTGGGGCATCCTGGAGATGCTGGTGCGCAACCGCGGCAAGCTGGTGGGCCGTGAGGAGTTGCTCAAGGAGGTGTGGGGTCCGGCCTACGCCAAGGAAACGCACTATCTGCGGGTGTACCTGGCGCAGTTGCGGCGAAAGCTCGAAGACGATCCCTCACACCCGGTCCATCTGCTCACCGAAGCGGGGATGGGTTACCGGTTCCAGCAGTAGCCGGCTTGACCGCCTGCAGAGTGTAGGTCAACGGGATTCGGTCCCGCCCCTCGGCCAGCACGAACTCGCCCGGGTGTTCGCTGCTCGGGATCATGGCCTCGCCCAGCGGATTCCACGGTACTTCGCGGTGCTCCTCAAGCGCGGTGACGATCAGTCCGGCGGCGGTGAGCGCCGTGAAGATCTCGCCGAGACCATGATTGAAGTGCACCAACGTCGGGGAGTCCAGGGTGCCGGAGCCGGCGTAGCTGTCGTGCTCGACGAACACGACGCCGTCGGTCTCGAAGTACGGGTACTCCAGCACCAACAATCCGTCCGGCCGCGGATCGCACATCGCCCACAGCACCGGATGTCCCTCGCGCATAAACAACCGTCCGCCGGGCCGCAACAGGCCTGCGACGGTGTCGGCCCACCTTCGGATGTCGGGCAGCCAGCAGATCGCGCCGATACCGGTGTAGACCAGATCGAAATCGCCGACCGCGTCGTAGACATCGGACTCGACGAAGGTCGCGGCCCCCTTCGCCAGTTGGCGCGCCGCCGCCAGCGCGGACGGCGAGAAGTCGATACCAGTCACCGATTTCGCGCCCAGACGGGCGAGCGAGACGGTGTCGGTGCCGATATGGCATTGCAGGTGAACGACATCCAGTCCGTCGAGCCGGCCCAGCCGGGGTAGGTCATAGCGGACCACGTCGGAGAGGTGGGCGGGGTCGTCGAAGCCCGCGAGGTCATACCCGTCCGGCCCGGTGTGCAGGGGCACCCGGGATTCCCAGTTCGCCAGATTCGTCGCGCGCCAGTCCTCGGTCACACCTCATTGTCGCACGCGCAGTCTACTCGTTTTCCCGACCCAAAACCGTTGCGCGGGTGGATCTGTGGATGAATCCGCGACTGTGGATAACTGCCGGATTTGTCGGTGATGCGTACTAGTGTTCGAGTCATGAAGGTGTCGTCGATCTGCTGGCCACCGTAGACAAACTGGCCACGGCGGCGTTCGACGACGCCTCGGTGGCTGAGCTGTTGGAGGTGCAGTCAGCCCTGGAGTCGGTGAACCGGCGGATCCCGGCGGTGCAACACCGGGTGATGGCGGCGGTGAAGGCGCAGTCCAGTCCGGGCGAGTTGGGTGCGCGCAGCTGGGCCGACGCGTTGGGGATCCGACTGCGGATCTCGCACACCGAAGCCTGCCGCCGGTTGAGCGAGGGTGAGTTGTTGGGCCCGCGCCGCTCGGTGACCGGCGAACCGCTCGAGCCGGTGTACCCGGGCACCGCCGCGGCCCTGGCCCGCGGCGAACTGACCGGCGAGCATGTCCGGATCATCACCCACACCATGAAGAAGATCCCGCCCGTGGTGGATGACCGGACCCGCGCCGACGCCGAGACCGACCTGGCCGCTGTCGCCGCCGTGCAGACGCCGGAGGCGTTGCGTAAGGCAGCCGCACTGCTGCTCGAGTTGCTCGACCCCGACGGGCCCGAACCCAATGACGAGGACACCGTGGCGCGCCGGGAGATGCTGCGCAACGTGACGCTGGGCCCACAGGACGCCGACGGGATGAGCGATCTACGCGCCAAAGTCACCCCGGAATTCCGGGCCTATCTCGAACCGATCTTCGCCAAGCTCGCCGCCAGAGGCATGTGCAATCCCGACGATGCGCACCCGTGTGTGAAGGGCACCCCACCCGCCGAGGTCAGTGCCGCCGACACCCGCAGCCTCGGGCAGCGCCAGCACGACGCCTTGATGACGCTCGCCCGCGGCGCGCTGGCGGCCGGTGAGTTGGGCGAGCACAACGGACTACCGGTGACCGTGGTCGTCACCACCACGCTGACCGAGCTGGAAACCGCGGCCGGGGTCGCCCACACCGGCGGCGGATCCACTGTGCCGATGCGCGATCTGATCCGGATGGCCGGGCACGCCCGCCATTATCTGAGCATCTTCGACGACCACACCGCGGTGCCACTACACCTGGGTCGCACCAAACGCATCGCCTCCCCCGGCCAGCGACTGGTCCTGCACGCCCGCGACCGCGGCTGCACCTTCCCGGGCTGCGCCATTCCCGGCTACCTGTGCCAAACACATCACGCCGAGACCGACTACGGCGCCGGCGGGCACACCGACATCACCAACTTGGGCCTGGCCTGCGGCCCGCACAACCGCCTCGTCACAGAACGCGGCTGGACAACCCGCATCCGAGCCGACGGCCGCGTCGAATGGATACCACCACCGCTGCTGGACACCGGCCAGCCACGGGTGAACCCTCTGCACCACTCCGAAGATCTCTTCCACGGCGGCGACGACGACGGTTGACCGGCTGCGGTCGGCTCTCGGTCATGTAATCGCCGCGAAGCGTTCGTCTGCTGCTACCCCGCAGGACGCCAACCCCGGTACACGCTCTAGCCGTGGACAACTCGCGTGCGTACAACAGCGTCTGGCAGTTCCGCGGCGATGCGTGGTGCCGCCTCGAAGAGGCCGCCGACCGGTTGACTCGGCCGAGCACGACCGGCGACCTCAAAGAGGAATACGTGGCCATCTGCCACGACCTGCTGATCAACCTGGCACCGCTGGAACCGTACTGGGCCTTCCCCGGCTCACCTCAGTTCGCCAAGATCCAGCGTCTCTTCAACGCAGGCGCGTACGACAAGTTCGCCCACACGGTCGCCCGGATCAACCGGGCGCTCACCACGGAGTCCTACCGCACCGGCGATGTCGACACCGCCGGTGCCGACGACACCGCCGATCTGTTCCCGGCCGACCCGCGCACCTTGGAGAGCCAGCCCGCCAACCGGCGCGAGCAGCTCTACTTCGAGGTGCTGGTCGTGGAGAAGATGACCGAGGCCCAAGAACGGGCACTGCGCAAAGAGGTGCGCAGCTGGCGCAGGCCCGATGACGAATTCGTCTACGAGCTGGTCGTCGTCGGCAGCGGCGACGAGGCACTGATCGCCGCGCGCCTCAACGTCAACCTGCAGGCCGTCGTCATCCGCCGCCGGTTCAGTCACCAGTCGCCCCGGGACCTGACCACGCTGTCGGAGTTCATCGACCACGAGCTGTCCCACGATCTCGACGACCACAAGTCCCCCGACGAACGGGCCGCGATCCTGGCCAAGTCGCTGCACGAGCTGCGTCCCGAACTCGACCTGTTCCTGATGACCGAGATCGAGGTCGAGGACATCGCCGGCCGGCTCGGGCAGTCGTTCCGCCGGGTGTTCCACGCCCGCGAGGGTGTGCTGGAGCTGCACCTGTCCATCCTGCAGGGGGTCGCCGCGCGCTACCGCACCCCGTTCTTCAGCGCGCTCAAGCAGTACAGCCACCGGCCCACCGGTGTCTTCCACGCACTGCCGATCAGCCAGGGCAAGTCGATCGTCAACTCGCACTGGATCAAAGACATGGTCGGGTTCTACGGGCTGGACGTGTTCATGGCCGAGACCTCGGCGACCTGCGGCGGGCTGGACTCGCTGCTGGAACCCACCGGCCCGCTGCGCGAGTCCCAGCAGCTGGCCGCCGAGGCGTACGGCAGCAGGCACACCTACTTCGTCACCAACGGCACCTCGACGGCCAACAAGATCGTCACCCAGTCCCTGGTCGCTCCCGGCGAT
Organism: Mycolicibacterium fluoranthenivorans; assembly: GCF_011758805.1. Lineage (NCBI taxonomy): Bacteria > Bacillati > Actinomycetota > Actinomycetes > Mycobacteriales > Mycobacteriaceae > Mycobacterium > Mycolicibacterium fluoranthenivorans. The sequence goes on from NZ_JAANOW010000004.1 coordinate 429,026, forward strand.
ATCGTGCTGCTGGACCGCAACTGCCACCAGAGCCACCACTACGGCATGATGCTGGCCGGCGCCAACGTCGTCTACCTGGAGGCCTACCCGCTCGCTGACTACACGATGTACGGCGCGGTCCCACTGCGGGAGATCAAGTCGAAACTGTTGGCGCTCAAGGCTGCCGGCAAGCTCGACCGGGTCAAGATGATCTCGCTGACCAACTGCACGTTCGACGGCATCGTCTACGACACCGAGCGCGTCATGGAGGAATGCCTGGCCATCAAGCCCGACCTCGTATTCCTCTGGGACGAAGCGTGGTTCGCGTTCGCCCGGTTCCACCCGGTGTACCGGCAACGAACCGCCATGGAGACTGCGCGTCGGCTCCGCACCAAGCTCGCCGACCCCGAATACCGCGTCTCCTACACCGAGCAGCTCACCCACGAAGGCCCGCTGTCCGACGAGGAGCTGCTGAACCGGCGGCTGCGGCCCGACCCCGCCGAGGCGCGCGTGCGGGTGTACGCCACCCAGTCCACGCACAAGACGCTGACCTCGCTGCGGCAGGGCTCGATGATTCACGTCTTCGACCAGGACTTCGAGCAGAAAGTGTCCGAGGCCTTCCACGAGGCCTATATGGCGCACACCTCGACCTCGCCGAACTACCAGATCCTCGCCTCACTGGATCTGGGTCGCCGCCAGGTGGCCCTGGAGGGTGTCGAGTTGGTGCAGCGCCAGATCGAGAACGCCATGCAGCTGCGCGATGCCATCGACAACCATCCACTGCTGAGCAAGTACATGTCCTGCCTGCGCACCTCGGACCTGATCCCGCAGCAGTTCCGCCCCTCGGGCATCGCCCAGCCCCTGCGATCCGGCCTGAAAAATATGATGGCGGTGTGGGATTCGGACGAGTTCGTGCTGGATCCGTCGCGCATCACGCTGTCTATCGGGCGCACCGGCTACGACGGTGACCAGTTCAAGCGCGAACAGCTGATGGACCGGCACGGCGTGCAGATCAACAAGACCTCACGCAACACCGTGCTGTTCATGACCAATATCGGCACCACGCGCAGCTCGGTGGCGTTCCTGGTCGAGGTGCTGGTGAAGATCGCCGGCGAGCTGGAGGAGTCGATCTCCGAGATGGGGCTGGGTGAGCGGGCCCGGTTCGAGCAGAAAGTGCGTCGGCTGACCACGAACTCGGCATCGCTGCCGAATTTCAGCGGCTTCCACCCCGTCTTCCGGGACGGTACGCAGACCCCCGAAGGCGATGTGCGCCGCGCCTTCTACCTGTCCTACGACGACACCCACTGCGAGTACCTGTCCACCGACGAGATCTTCGACAAGATCGACGCCGGTGCGCAGGTGGTGTCCGCGACATTCGTCACGCCCTACCCGCCCGGATTCCCGGTGCTGGTGCCCGGCCAGGTGTTCAGCCAGGAGATCCTGACCTTCCTGCGTGAGCTCGACACTCCCGAGATCCACGGCTACAAACCAGAACTCGGCTTCCGGGTGTACACCGAGAAGGCGATCGAAGGTCTGCGGCCGGCACGCTGGTCGGATCTGCCGCAGCCCAGTGTGATCGGCTAGGTCACGCGACGTAATCGAGGCTGGTCATCATCCCGGACGCCTGGTGATAGGTGTTGTGGCAGTGCAACATCCAGGTGCCCGGATTGTCCGTGATCAGGCGGACACCGACCGTCTGTCTGGGCAGCACGATGAGGGTGTCCTTGCGTGGACCCGGCCGGCCATCCGGGGTGATCACCTCGAAGGTGTGCCCGTGCAAGTGCATCGGATGCCACATCATGGTGTCGTTGACGAAGGTGAGGGTGACATTCTGGCCCTGCCGGACCTGCAGCGGCTCCATCTCATCGAAGTGGCGACCGTTGATGGTCCAGTCGTACCCCATCATCGCGCCGCCCAGCCGGGCAGTCAGGGTGGTCTCGGCGCGGTCACCGGCGAGCACCGCCTCCGGCGCCGCGGCGAATGTGGCGACGGTACCGACCCGGCCGCGCAGTTCGGCAGGGACGAATCCGGGGTCGGGCACGGCTCCGGCGCCGGTGGACAGCATCGCGCGGGCGTAGGCGTTCTTGCCTTCGGCGGAGGCCACCAGCGGGAAAACACCGTCCCCCGCGGTGATCACCACGTCGTAGCGTTCACCCATCCCCAACAGCAGGGCGTCCACCTCGGTCGGTAATACCGGGAACCCGTCGGTATGGGTCACCGTCATACGATGTCCCGCCAGGGCCACCCGGAATGCGGTGTCGGCTCCGGCATTGATCAGACGGATCCGGACGCGTTGTCCGGGCTTGGCGCGGAATGTGCTGGCCGCGGCCGGGATTCGGCCGTTGACGAGGTAGTACGGGTAACTGATATCGCCGGCGTCGCCGCCGAGCAGATCACTCGTTCCAACGCCGCCCACCCCGGGCATGCCGGGCATACCGGGCATACCGTGCATACCGTGTCCACCCATCCCCATCCCCATCGCCCGCAACCCGTCGAACAGCTGTTGTGGACTGCTGCCGACTCCGGCGGTCCAATCGTCGAGAACGACGATCCATTCCGCGTCATAGGCGCCCGGCTCACGCGGATCGTCGATGATCACCGGCAGGTAGAGGCCGTAATCGGCGTCCAGGCCGGTGTGCGGATGGGCCCAATACGTTCCCGGATGCGCAGCGGTGAAGCGGTAGGTGAAGTCACCCGCCGTGGGGACATCGGGCGTGGCCGGCGCCGCGCCGTCCATATCGTTGCGCAGCGCCAGACCGTGCCAGTGCACCGAGGACGCATGCGGTAACCCGTTGACCAGGGTGACCGCCAACTCATCACCGACGCCGGCCCGGATCAACGGTCCGGGCACCACCTGGTTGTAGGCGTATGCCTGCGCGATGGGGCCTCCGAGGTCCACGCGGGCAGGCCCCGCCTCCAGCCGCATGTTCACCGTTCTCCCGGTGTGCGGGCGAGCCGCCTCGGCTGCCGCGATCGCATCGGCAGAGACCGGCGTCGCACCACCGCTGTGCGGCCGGCCGCCGCATCCGGCCAGCGCCAGCCCGCCGATTGCCGTCGCGGCCAGGAACCCGCGCCGGGTCAGGGCGGAGCCTGTGAGTCCCTTCATCGCAGATTCCTCCTTCCCCGCCACGATGAGCGCGCTCACCGGCGAAATGGGTATTGCTTCGATGAAGATTCGGTCAAAATCGGCCCAGGACGGCGTCCGGCGGCGCGCGCGCGGCACGATACGTGCATGGACAACACCGCAGCACCTGCCGGCCCCGGCTCCGGGTTTCGTGCGTTGGTCGTGGACGACGAGGTAGGCCTGGCCAATGTGGTGGGCAGCTATCTGGAACGCGAGCAGTTCGAGGTCACCGTGTGCCACACCGGTACCGATGCCGTGCTCCGGGCTCGTGAGGTCGACCCCGATGTGGTCGTGCTCGACCTCGGGCTACCGGGTATCGACGGTGTCGAGGTGTGCCGGCAACTGCGCGTGTTCTCCGATGCCTATGTCGTGATGCTCACCGCGCGCGATTCCGAAACCGACACCATCGTCGGGCTTTCGGTCGGCGCCGACGACTACGTCACCAAGCCGTTCAACCCGCGTGAGCTGGTGGCGCGGATACGGGCGATGCTGCGCCGTCCGCGCACTGTGACCTCGCCCGCCGATATCGCGCGGCGGACACCGCCGCCCACCGCGCCGCCGCGGGTGTTCGGCGAGCTGTCCATCGACATCGAGCGCCGCGAAGTCACCCTGGGGAACACGTCGATTGCGTTGACCCGCACACAGTTCGACATCCTCGCCGCACTATCGGCACGCCCGGGCGTGGTCTTCACCCGGCCCCAGATCATCGAGACCGTGTGGGGTGACTCATGGGTGGGCAATGCGCACCTGGTGGATGTCCACGTCGGCCACCTGCGCCGCAAACTCGGTGACGATCCTGCCGAGCCGCGCTTCGTGCAGACGATACGAGGCGTCGGCTACCGGATGGGTACCGGCGGATGAGCGCACCGGATCACCTGCAGAACAACACTGTCCGGCAGCAGAAGCCCGGAGTCGGGCTGGGCGCCCGGCTGATGGGGGCGCAGATACTGGTCCTGCTGACGGGCGGGGTGACCACCTGGATCGTCGCCGCCATCGTCGGGCCGCCGTTGTTTCGGGAACACCTGCGCCGGGCCGGCGTCGGTCACGGCTCGAACGAACAGTTTCACGCCGAACAGGCATACCGCTATGCCACCGTGCTCTCGATCGCCGTGGCCGTCGCGGTCGCGGCCGCCACCGCGTTGGTGGTGACCGCCTATTTCAGCCGGCGTCTGCAGCGTTCGATGGCCGACGTGTCAGCGGCGGCCAGCGCCGTCGCCTCCGGGCGATACGACATCCGGGTCGCGCCGGCGGGCCTGGGCGCGGACTTCGACAATCTCTCCGGGGCGTTCAACCAGATGGCCCGACGCCTGGGCACCATCGAGCTGACGCGGCGCCAGATGTTCAGCGACCTCGCCCACGAGATCCGCACGCCGGTTTCGGTGTTGGGGGTGTACCTGCAGGCGGTCGAGGACGGTGTGCGACCACTGGACGCCGACACCATGGCGATGCTGCGTGAGCAGGCGGACCGCCTGGTGCGGTTCTCGCAGGATTTCGCCGCCCTGGCTCAAGCCGAAGAGGCCGGCTCGGCGATCGACGTGCACCTCGATACCCCTGCCCCGCTGGTGACCTCCACGCTGGCCGCGGCCGCCGGCCGATACGCGGCCAAAGGTGTCGCACTGACAAGCCACGTCCCCGCGGATCTGCCCCAGATCCGCTGGGATCCGCAGCGCATCGGTCAGGTACTGCACAATCTGCTCGACAACGCGTTGCGGCACACCCCCTCCGGCGGCCATGTGGACGTGCGGGTGACGGCCGACCCTCGGGACCTCGTCATCACGGTCACCGATGACGGCGACGGAATCCCGGCCGAACATCTGCCCCGGATCTTCGAACGGTTCTACCGGGTGGATGCCGCCCGCGATCGTGAGCACGGCGGCGCCGGGATCGGTCTGGCCATCGCCAAAGCCATCGCCGACGCGCACGGTGGCAGCCTCACCGCGTCCAGCATGGGGTCCGGACACGGTGCCACCTTCACGTTGGTGGTGCCGGTCGGGGGTCCGGCGGCCGGCGGCTAGAGCGAACCCAAAAGGGTTTTCATGGTGTCGATTTCACGTTGCTGGCTGGTCTTGATGCTGTTGGCCAAGGCGACCGCGTCCGGCGATTGACCCGTCGTGATCTCGGTCTCGGCCATGGTGATGGCCCCCTGATGGTGGGCGATCATCTGCGTCAGGAACAGCTTGCTCGCCGTGACGCCCTGAGCGTTCTGCAGCGCCGCCATGTCCTGCTCGGACATCATGCCCTGCCCTGGCTGCATTCCCGGCATTCCCGGCATGCCGGGCATTCCTGACGTACCGGGCATTCCCGGCATTCCCGGCATGCCTGACGAGGGGGACATCCCGGTAGCGCCCCACTGGGTCAGCCAACCCTGCATCTGCTGGATCTCCGGCCCCTGTGCGGCCTTGATCTGGGTGGCCAGCGCGATCACCTTCGGGTCGACACCCTGCTTACCCAGGATCATGTCGCTCATCTCGATGGCCTGTTGGTGATGCGGGATCATCATCCGTGCGAACATCTCGTCGGCATGGTTGTGCTCCGCCGACGTCGCCGGCTGCGTCGTCGTGGTCTTGTCCGACGAGGACGGTCCGGCGGAGGTCGTGGAGGTGCCGCACGCGCCGAGCGTGACCGCCGCGGCCACCAGGGCCGCGGTCATCATCAGTGTTTTCTTCACCCCTCCAGCCTGACAGCGCCCGGTATGCCTCTTGTCGTCGTTCTGTGAAGGTTCTGTATAGGTCGCCCGCGTGCTCACGCCGGCAGCTTGAGGCGTTTGAGCATCAGCGCGTTGACCGCCACGATCAGGCTCGACCCGGACATCGACAGGGCGGCGACCTCGGGACGCAGCACGAACCCGAACAGGGGCACGAACACCCCGGCGGCGATCGGCAGCGCAATGACGTTGTACCCGATGGCCCAGCCGAGGTTCTGGCGCATCTTGCGCAGCGTGCCCCGCCCGATCCGCAGGGCCACCGCGACATCGAGCGGATCCGAGCGCATCAACACCAGATCGGAGGTCTCGATCGCGACATCGGTGCCCGCTCCGATCGCCACCCCGAGGTCCGCCTGCGCCAGCGCCGGTGCGTCGTTCACACCGTCGCCGACCATCGCGACTCGGGAATGCGCGGCCTGCAACTCGGCGATCTTGGCCGCCTTCTCCCCGGGCAGTACATCGGCGATCACGATGTCGATGCCGAGTTGGCCGGCGATACGTTCGGCGGTGGCCCCGTTGTCGCCGGTGAGCATCGCGACCTGCACACCCAGTTCGTGCAGGGCTGTCACCGCGGCCGGGGAGGTCGGCCGCGCGGCATCGGCGAGCGCAATCACCGCCACCAGTTGTCCGTCCACGGCCACCAACACCGCGGTCCGGCCGCCCGCGGCCAGCTCATCACGACGTGCGAACAGGGCGCCGGAATCGACGCCCTCCTGCGCCAGCAGGGCCCGGTTGCCCACCACCACCGTGCGGCCCGCCACCGTCGCCACCGCGCCGTGGCCGGGTACGTTGCGGAACCCGGTGAGGGCCGCAACCTGTGCCCCACGCGCACGCGCAAAGCTCACGATCGCAGCGGCCAGCGGATGTTCGGACTCCGTTTCCACCGCCGCCACCAAGCCGAGCAGTTCGTCCTCGGCCATCCCGTCGACCACCAGATCGGTCACTTCCGGCTCGCCTTTGGTCAACGTTCCGGTCTTGTCCATCACCACCGCGGTGACCCGAGCCGACATCTCAAGGGCGGTGGCGTTCTTGAACAGCACACCGCGTCTGGCACCCAATCCGGTGCCCACCATGATCGCCGTCGGAGTGGCCAGGCCCAAGGCGTCCGGGCAGGTGATCACCACCACGGTGATCGCGAACAGCAACGCGGTCTGCACCCCGGCACCGACGGCCCACCACACCAGGAAGGTGACGGTACCGCCGAGCAGCGCCACGAGCACCAGCCAGAACGCGGCCCGATCGGCCAGTCGCTGCCCGGGTGCCTTGGAGTTCTGTGCCTGCTGGACCATCGCGACGATCTGGGCCAGCACCGTGTCCGCGCCCACCTTGGTCGCGCGGACCCGAAGGGTCCCGGTGGTGTTGATGGATGCCCCCACCACCGCCGAACCAGGTCCCTTGGAGACCGGCAGACTTTCGCCGGTGACCATCGATTCATCGACTTCGGAGTCACCGTCCTCCACCGTGGCGTCGACGGGAATCTTTGCGCCCGGCCGGATCAGCAGCAGGTCACCGGTGGCGACCTCGGTGGTGGGGACCTCGACGGGCAGACCGTCCCGGATCACCACCGCCACCGGCGGCGCGAGCTCCAGCAAGGTGCGAATGGCGTCGTTGGCTCCGCCCCGGGCCCGCATCTCGAACCAATGCCCCAGCAGCACAAAGGTGGTCAACATCGAGGCGGCCTCGTAGAACACCTCGCCACCACCGGTCAGCGTGACACCGACGCTGTAAAGCCAGCCCGTTCCGACGGCAACCGCCACCAGCACCATCATGTCCAGCGTTCTGGCGCGCAAAGCCCGCCAGGCACCGTCGAAGAAGATCCAGGCCGAGTAGAAGATCACCGGCACACTCAGGACGAACCCGACCACGTCGTCCCTGAGCCCGAACGGGGCAGGCGCGGCGAAGCCCAGCATGTCGCGTCCCATCGGGGAATACAGCATGATCGGCACCGACAACACCAACGCCACCACGAACCGGTTCCGCATGTCGGCCACCATCGCCGCCATCGACATCGCGCCGTGGCCACCGTGGCCCATCATCGCATGCGGCGATACCGCCTCGGCGCCACCGGGTTCGGCCATCGGGTCGCACACGTGCGCCGGCACCGATCGGCCCTGGCAGTGAAAACCACAGTCGCGCAACCACTGCGACAGATCAGCTACCGAGGTGGCCGCCGGGTCATAGGTCACGGTGGCCGTATTGTTGACGGTGTTGGCCTGCACCGAGGACACCCCCGGGCGGCGGAGCAACGTCGACTCGATCACCGCACCCGTGGTCGCCCAGTGCACACCGCCGACATCCAGCACCGTGGTCGTCAACACGACTCAAGCATCCCGGTCACCGTTGATCATGATGTTCGATTCCGACAAAGATTCGATGAAGATTCGCCACCGCCGCCACGTGGCAACCTGATCTGACTGGCCTCGTAGACGGAGTTTTCACGCTACGGTTCTGCGGTATGTCCGGCTATCGCGAGCTCTTCGACACCAGCATCTCCGATCCGGCGGCATTCTGGGCCGAGGCCGCGAAGGCCGTCACCTGGACGCGCGAGCCGCAACGGGTCCTCGATGACAGCAACCCGCCGTTCTACCGGTGGTTTCCCGACGGGGAGCTCAACACCTGCGCCAACGCCCTGGACCGGCATCTGGACGAGCGTAGCGATCAGGCCGCACTGATCTACGACTCCCCCGTCACCGGTACCACCCGCACCTACACTTACCGCGAATTGCACGACCGGACAGCCCGATTCGCCGGAGTGCTTCGCAACCTGGGCGTGGCCAAGGGTGACCGCGTGGTCATCTACATGCCGATGGTGCCCGAGGCCGTCATCGCCATGCTGGCGTGCGCCCGGCTGGGCGCCGTGCACTCGGTGGTATTCGGCGGATTCGCCGCCTACGAGCTGGCTGCGCGGATCGACGATGCTCGACCGGTGGTCGTGGTGAGCGCCTCCTGCGGTATCGAACCCACCCGTATCGTCGATTACAAACCGATGCTGGATGCCGCGCTCGCGCATGCCGAGCACACCCCGAGCGCCTGCGTGATCCTCCAGCGCGAACAACAGCCGTGCGCACTGGTCGACGGACGCGATGTCGACTGGGCCGACGCCATCGCCACGGCCGAACCCGTGGGTCCGGTACCGGTGGCCGCCACCGACCCGCTGTATGTGCTCTACACCTCCGGCACCACAGGCAAACCGAAGGGCATCGTCCGAGACAACGGCGGGCACGCGGTGGCGATGATGTGGACGATGCGCCACATCTACGACGTCGAACCGGGTGACGTGTACTGGGCGGCCTCCGACGTCGGCTGGGTGGTCGGCCACTCCTACATCGTCTACGCGCCGCTGCTGCTGGGCGCGACAACGGTGCTCTACGAGGGTAAGCCGGTCGGGACCCCGGATGCGGGCGCATTCTGGCGAGTGGTCGCCGAGCACCGCGTCAAGGTGCTGTTCACCGCGCCGACGGCGATCCGGGCCATCAAGAAAGAGGACCCGAACGGCGACCGCATCAAGGACTACGACCTGTCCTCGCTGGCATCCCTGTTCCAGGCCGGCGAGCGACTGGACCCCGACACGTTCCACTGGGCCGCCGGTAAGCTCGGCATCCCCGTCATCGATCACTGGTGGCAGACCGAGACGGGTTGGGCGATCGCCGCCGACCCGATGGGCGTGCAGGTGTTGCCGGTCAAGCCCGGGTCGGCGACGGTGCCGATGCCCGGTTACGACGTGCAGATCCTGCATTCGGACGGCGTCGTCGCCGAACCCGGCGAGGAGGGCGCCATCTGCATCAAACTGCCGCTGCCGCCTGGAACATTGCCCACGCTGTGGGGTGACGACCACCGCTACGTCGCGGCCTATCTCTCGGCGTTCAGCGGGTACTACCTGACCGGCGACGGTGGCTATCTCGACGAGGACGGCTACCTGTTCGTGATGGGGCGGACCGACGATGTCATCAATGTGGCAGGTCACCGGTTGTCCACCGGATCGATGGAGGCGGTGTTGGCCGAACACCCCGCCGTGGCCGAATGCGCGGTGATCGGCGTCGCCGATGAGATCAAAGGCCAGGTTCCGCGCGGCTTCGTGGTGCTCAAGGCGGGAGCGTCGGCCGATAATCTGGCCGCCGAACTCGTCGCGGCGGTACGTGAGAACATCGGTGCCGTAGCCGTTTTCAAGTCGGTCGACGTGGTCCCGGCGCTGCCGAAGACCCGGTCGGGCAAGATCCTGCGCAAGACCATGCGCGGCATCGCCGACGGCCGCGACGAGCCGGTGCCGTCCACCATCGAGGATCCCGCGGTGCTGGAGGCCCTGAGGTCGATTCTGCGGCGGTAGGAGCTACCCGGCGAGCCAGGCACGGTTGCGCAGCAGCCGCAGCCCGTTGAGCGCGACCAGGATGGTCGATCCCTCATGCCCGGCGACACCGAGCGGTAACGGCAAGTACCAGAACAGATCCCAGACCACCAGCACGGCGATGAAGGTCACGGCGATGGCCAGGTTGGCCAGCATCGTCCGCCGGGCTCGCCGGGCCAGGGCCACCACGGCCGGGATGGCGTTCAGTTCATCGGCGATGACGATGGCATCGGCGGTCTGCAAGGTCAGATCGGCGCCACGGCCGCCCATCGCGATCGAGGTGTGTGCGGCGGCCATCGCCGGCGCATCGTTGACGCCGTCGCCGACCACCAGCACCCGGCCCGGCAGACCGCGCACGATCTCGACCTTGTGTTCGGGCAACAGACCCGCGTGCACCTCGGCGATCCCCACCTGGTCGGCCAGATACGCAGCGGCGCAGTGATTGTCACCGGTGATGAGCACCGGTTGCCGGCCGCTGAGGTCCGAAAGCGCCCCGACCGCGGCGGCCGCGCCGGCACGCAGCGTGTCGCGCAGCCCCAGCACACCGGCCACCGTGTCGTCCACGAGCACCACCACCGCGGTGGCGCCGGACTCCTCCCACCGCCGCGCCGCCGAGAGCTCGCCGGGCACCGCCGCCGGGCTGAGCACCTGCACCCGCCTGGCCTCCACGGTGGCCTGCACGCCCCGGCCAGGAAGGGCCAGGAAACTCGCGGCCGCCGGCACGGCGATCCCGCGCGCCCGCGCCGCGCCGGTCACCGCGCGCCCCAGCGGGTGTTCGCTGTCCTGCTCGGCGGCCGCGGCCAGGCGCAACACCTGCGTCTCGGTGTGGCCGGCCGCGACCTCGACGCCGGCCAGCCTCGGCCGGCCAGAGGTGAGCGTGCCGGTCTTATCGAAGGCGACGATCTCGGCATCGGCCAGATGTTCCATGGCCACAGCGGATTTCACCAGCACCCCATGCCGGCCGGCGTTGGCGATCGCGGACAGCAGGGGCGGCATGGTGGCCAGCACCACCGCACACGGTGACGCCACGATCATGAACGTCATGGCCCGCAACAACGCGGCCTGCAGATCCTCGCCGAACGCCAGTGGCACCGCGAACAGCGCCAGCGTGGCCACCACGACGATGACCGAATAACGCTGCTCGACCTTCTCGATGAACAGCTGCGTTCTGGCCTTGGTCGCCGACGCTTCCGCCACCATGGCGACGATCCGGGCCACCACACTGTCGGCGGGGTCCCGCAGCACCCGGACCCGCAACGCCCCGGCACCGTTGAGGGTGCCGGCGAAGACCTCGTCACCGGCAAGCTTGGCCATGGGTACCGGTTCTCCGGTGACGGAGGACTGGTCGACATCCGACGCACCGTCCACCACGATCGCGTCGGCGGGGATCCGCTCCCCCGGCCGCACCAGCACGAGGTCGTCGACGCGCAGCGCTTCGGCCGAAACCACCAGCTCACCGCCGTGCTCGTCGAGTCGCACGGCCCGCTCGGGCGCCAGGTCCAGCAGCGCGCGCACCGAATCCTCGGTACGTCGGGTGGCCAGGTCCTCCAAGGCCCCCGACGTCGCGAAGATGACGATCAGCAGCGCTCCGTCGAACACCTGCCCGATGGCCGCCGCACCGATGGCCGCCACGATCATCAGCAGGTCCACATCGAGGTGCCGGCGCTTCAGTTCGGCCAGCCCGTCGCGGGCCGGCATCCACCCGCCCGACACATAGCCGCCGAGATAGGCAGTCCACCAAACGAATTCGGGAGCATCCAGCAGCTGGGCCACCAAACCGGCGAGAAACAGGGTAAGCGCCAGGGCCGCCCACCGCACCGACGCCACGGTCCATATCGCCGGGCGGCGCGCCGTCGGGTGAGCCGCGGGATCCCACACCGCCATGTCCGTCATCACCCATACATCTAAACATGTAAAGATTTAAATATGTCAAGTCCGTTTGGCTCGCCGTGCTTGAATGGATGAATGGGACACGGAGTCGAAGGCCGTACCGCACCCGCGGCATCGCTGGATCCCGTGTCGGCCGTCAAGGTCGCCGAGACGCTGCAGGCGCTGGCCTCCCCCAACCGGTTACTCATTCTCACCCGGCTGCGCCAGTCGCCGTGCACCGTCACGGACCTGTCCGCGGCCGTGGGGATGGAACAGCCCGCGGTGTCCAATCAGCTGCGTCTGCTGCGCACCCTCGGCCTGGTCGCCGGCGACCGATCCGGCCGCAACATCGTGTACCGCCTCTACGACGGGCACGTCGCCCAGTTGCTCGACGAGGCCGTCTATCACATCGAGCATCTACGGCTCGGCGCCCGCGACGTCGGATAGCCACAACACCCCGCCTGACAAGGCAATTCGATGCCGGGAGCCTTTATTTTCCGGTCCAGCCGAACTATGGTGAGGTGGTCATATGTTGATATTCCACCGAGTCCGATACCGGACACCGAGGAGCTGAGCAGCATGGTCGAGCGCGTCACCCACCGAGCCGGATCCGGATGCACCTGTCATTGCAATGCGTGCGATGGCGGCCATCACTGCGGGAATCCGCCCAACTGCAATATCAGGCGCTGACCCCCAAGGCGGTGCCTTCACCGGTCAATCGATCGGTGAAGGCACCGTTCTGGTTTGCGAGGGTCACCACCTCTGCGCGATAGCCGGTCCACCACCCCTACGACAGGGGCATCGACGAGTTTGCTACCGGAGCATCCGACCGCCCGAAAATGCTGCGCGACATCACCGTTTGAATCCGCCTGATTCCCGGGGACCGTTCCCCGGGGGGTTAAGTGCCTGCTAATTTCGCACACAGGGCGGCCCCACGGGGGGAGTCGCCCACGACTTCAGGAGTGGAACACGGTGAAGTTCACGACCATCACAGCGGGGTTCGCCTCGGCAGCCATTGCCGCCGCAGGAGCATTCGCTGCATTCAGTGCACCCATCGCGACCGCCGACAACCAGACCACCACCTCGCAGCTGGGCAGCCAGGCCACGCTGACCAACGGCGATATCGTCCAGGGCTGGACGCTCACCGGTCTGAAGGTCAGCACCGACACCATCCCCTACCAGCCGCACGGCACCCTGTGGGAAGCCACCGCCACCGATGAGGCCCTGCAGGGCAATGTCACGCCGATCGTGTCGAATTTGAACGCCCGCGCCCAGAACGGGGACACCTACCGCGCGCTGTTCGGCGTCGCCACCGCCCAGGGCGTGAATCCCTCCACCCTCTCGCAGGGCGAAAAGACCACGGGCAAGGTGTACTTCCTTAGCGCCTAGTCTGCGTCGTCGAACGCCGTTCATGCTGATCAGAAAGTGGCGGTCGCGTTCGCGGCATAGCTTCGTAGCGTTCGCGGTGAGCCTGCTGTCCAGCGTGACGAACGGATGGTATCGATTGCGTTCGCGAGGTTCCTAGCAAAGCAGATCCCTGTGAATCGGAAACCGTACTGAATGCGTAGCGCGTCGACGAGTCGGACAGGGCGGCGGTGCGCTACAAGGGTCGGCTTCGTGTAGGACCGGTTCGCGGATGCCGCGAGTTTTGATCTGCAGCTGGGGTAATCGGTTGGTGTTCCGGCACCGGCGACACTGCTGCCGTGTTCGCGTGGGCGCCGATTCCCAGCCCCAAGACGGTTGGCTCGCGTTCGTCGGGGGTTTCGGCGCAGGTAGCGAGATGTCGGTGACCGCCGGAGCCAGGTCGGCGTATTGCCGGTTTGGCGCCAGACTGTCTTAGCGCCTACGCGGTCCGTGTTCGTGACGTTCGCGGCGAGCCTCCCGCCCGGTACGGCGCAGGGGTGGTATTTGTGCGTTCATGAGGTTCCCAAGGAAGCAGATGGGGTGGGGTGTTGGAGGGTGATCGGTTCTCCGTTCGCAAGGTGCGGCATCGAGATGGGAGCCAGTCCTACTGGATCTTCACTCCCGACTTGGAGGTTCACCGTCCAAGCTTGAATGTGTTGAAGCGGTACGGGACATCGACACAGCAGACCTATGCCTACAGCCTGGTCGATCATTTGAACTGGCTGCTGGCCAACGGCAAGACACCCGACGTCGTCACATTTGACGATTTGCAGCGCTACATGAACGGCGTGACCGGTCAGGTCGACGGTGTCTACGGCGCGGTGTGGCGTAAGCCGACACAAAAGCCGATAGGGCCGTCGGCGGCCGGCAACGTGGCCTCCGTCGTCAAGGCGTACTACCTGGCGTTGGCTGCATCGGGGGAGGTGAGCGCGGAGTTGGTCGAGGCGCTGCGGTCCAATACCGTCGCGCAACAAAGCAAGTCTGGGCGGATGGGCCAGGCCAATCCGCTGGCACCGAAGACGGCCTCTCGGCGGCCCCGATTCCTGCCCGACGAGGTTGTGCAAGCTCTGTTTGAGCCGGGGGTGTTGACCTCGGCCCGCGACGTGATGATCCTGACGTGGTTGCATGACGGGGGCATCAGGGTGGGTGGTTTGTGCGGGCTGCGGTTCAGCGACCTGCACCTGCGCCGCAATCACGAGTGCGGTCAGCGCGCTGATCCGCATGTTCACGTCATCGGCCGCGACGACAATCCCAACGGTGCCCGCGCGAAGGCCTACGCCCCGGCCGCCCTCGCCAGGGACGGCTCGGTGCTGGACGGGGTCATCCGAGCCGTCAGTCCTGACATGATCAGCACGTTTCACGCCTACCTGCTGGATGAGTTTCATCCGATCTCACATCTGATGGACCACGAACAGGTCCTCGTGCACGTCGCCGGCCGCACCCCGGGCGCGGCACTCACTACCGCCGGTGTCCGCAAAATGCTGGCCAGAGCGTGCCGCCGGGCCGGGCTGCAGGTGCGCGTGACCCCGCACGGATTCCGGCACAAGGCGGCAGCGGCGTTGTATGCCGAATCGGACTTCAACGCCGAACTGGTCGCCCAGGAGTTCGGCTGGGCAAGTCCCCAGATGGTCACCGACCTGTATGGCAAGTCCGCCAATCGCCACGCGATGAAGTATCTGCAGCAGGCCTGGGACGCAACGGCCCGACCGCCGAGCGAACCCTATCTCGCGCCGACATCGGTACCTGAGGACGCACCATGACCGCGGCGGAGCCGATGGCCGAGGCCCTCGCTCCGGTCACCAAGAGCGACTACCTGGGCCTGACCGTCGAACAGCGTTACAGCGTTGTCAGCCAACGCTTCCCACCGTGGCTGCTGACCGAACCGATCGAGTTTCCCCCACGCCATGAGACCTACGGTTGGGCATGCCGCGTCGAGGGCTGTGACGGCGGCTTGGGGCCAACGGAGACCCGCCTCATCTGCAGCCCGCACGCCCATGAGTACTGCCGTCTCCAGGACTCGGCTGGCCTCGATGAGTTCGTTCGCACCGCCGAACCCGTGACGTCGAGCAAGCTGGGATGGGCTTTGTCACGCAGGCCCGACTGCGCAATCTGTGGAAGCAATCGTGAAGCATGGCGACACGGCTACTGCACCCACCACGGGGCTCTACTGGGGAAGGCGCGACGAAGAACCGAACCCCAGAAACGATCTCGCGACGAGTGGGGCAGCGAAGCCATGTGGCGACGAATGCAACGCCCGATGCCGCCCTACGACCCCTGCTCGGTTCCGGGATGCGTCCACGACAGCGTGCGCATCGTGGGCGTGGACGCCGAGAAGCATCGTGTGTGCGATGGCCACATTCACCAGTGGGACGACTGGCTGACCACCGACAGCACAGCAGGTCCGCGAGGATGGGAGGCGTTTCTCGCATCTACTCCGGTCCGGGAATCCGTGTCACCACCCAACAGCCGCGGGCAGCTGTCACTGGCTGCGCTGCCCCACGGCTTGCAGAACGAGATCCGCTACGCCCTTCACCGGCACGCGAACAACCCACGACGCACCGTGTGGCGCCCCACCGAGCTGCAGAAGGTCGTCGACACCCTCGCTGCAAGCGGCGTGACGTCTCTCTGCGACTCCCGGATCGGGGATCTCGCCCAGAAGTACGGTCGCAAGCCCCAACGCCGGATCTGGTTAGACCTTCCGGCCGCAGCGCGCAGCCTCATGATCACCGAAGACATCGCCAAGGCCGCAGGATGGTTCGACCCGATCCTCGTCGGCAGCGCGCCGTTTTCGGGAACGACCGCCGGGGTGAATCGGCGCAAGGTCTGGGACCTGACCGGGGTCTCGCAACGCTGGCTGCGGGACGCGATCTGGGACTACCTGCGAGACGAGGCACTCAAGCCCACGGGGAAACGCCCCACCGTCGCAACGGTGCGCAAACGGATCACCGGAATCGCCTTGCTCTCGCACATCCTGCGGCAAGACCGCGACGACCACGGCGATGACCCGTCCCGACTCGGCAGGGCCGACGCCATGGCGGTGAAAGACACCTGGGACCTGTGGTTCCGGGAGCAAATCCCCATTCCCCGCTTGATAACACACAAGGGAAGGGGAACTAGCACACTTACCGATCTCACCCGCCACACCTACACGGTCAGCATGCGAATCGTTTTGCAGCGCAGTCACGAAAAGCGCAGGACACCACCGGGCATGGACTCGTTCATTCTTGGCTTGCCGGGATACCCGCAGCCAGTCAAGAAGCCGCGGCCACGGCCGCTGAGCGAGGGCGACTTTCAGTTGCTCGTCAGCGCCGAGAGCATCGCCGCTCTCGAAGCCCTCGACAGCAACGACGTCGGACTCGCCGACATCTGGCTCACCCAGGCGTTTCAGGGCGGGCGGATCAGCGAGACACTCAAACTTCGGCTGGGCTGCGTCGGACTCGTCGGCCGTGCCCAGCCCTACATCTGGCGAGACATCAGCAAGGTCAACGTCGTCGACTACGGCATGCCTTGTCACCTACCTGTCTACCAACGGCTGCTGCGGCGCCAGCAGCTCACCCGCGCAAAACTTCGTGCACGCTACGCCGAGCAACTCGCCGCACTCGACGAACGCGGACGCGCACGACTCGAAGCCACATGGGACCGCGACAAGCCGGTGTTTCCGGCCGCACTATCGAACCCCGACCTGGCCCTTGAGGTGTCGCAAAACGGGTTCCGCAATCCGTGGAGTCAGTGGTTCGAAAGTCTTGGCCTGAAGTGGATTACGACACATCAGACTCGATCAACTCTGGCTATGTCCCTGCTAGACAACGGCGCGCCGCCCGCTCTGGTGCGCCAACTGCTCGGGCACTTCTCCGAAGAGTCGCTGGCTCACTACGCGAAATACAACGACGTCACCGTGAAACGACACCTGCAGCAGGTGTGGGCAGCCGGGCCCGGCATGGACAAACCCGGCACCATTTTGCTGCGCCCCAACGAGGTTAACGCCGCCGACCCGGCGGCCGCCGCTGCGCGGATCGACTTGACCGTCGTGCCGGTCGAACATGGTCTGTGCCGTTACGGCCCGGTCGTCGGCGGCGCGCAATGCCCGTTGCAGAAGAACTGCACCGACAGCCCCAACGGACCGTGCGAGCATTTCGTGCTCACCGGCGCGGATCTGGCCTACTGGGAACGCAAACGCGACCGCGACTACCACTTCGCCGAACGGGCCCCCACCGACGAGACACGCGACTACATCCTCAGCCAGTGGCACCCATGGGAACCCGTGCTCACCGGGCTACGTGAAGCACTCGACGAACTCGGCCTGCTTGAGGAAGCCGAGAAACTCGACTTGCGCGCCCCCGTGCATGACTACTTCGACCCGCTGTTCTCCACCGGGTTCCCAGCATCCCACCTGAATCAACCGCCACCGGCGACCTGACGGCGGTGACACCACAAGTCAAGGAGAACGAGATGGAAAGCAGAAAGCGGCGCCGTCCCGTCGAAATGATCGAACGCCGCGCAACCAGGAGCGCCGAGTGCGAACAACGCGTGCGCACAGCGCTCACCAAACTCACCAAGACCGGCGCACCGTTCACCGTCGAGAACGTCTGCGACCTCGCCGGAGTCGGCAAAACATTCATCTACGACAAGCGGCGCCGGCAACTGACCGAGGCCGTCCTGGCAGCTCGCGACGCATCCCAGGCCGCATCGATCGCACGCGCCGATCAGAAGATCGAACAGGCCGCCGCATCATGGCGAGAACGAGCTCTGGACGCCGAAGCCCTCGCCAAATCCCTGCGCGCCGAAGTCAAACAGCGAGAAGCTCGGATCAACGACCTGACCGGACAACTCTACGACCCCGAAGGAAACCACCTCGCCGAGGAAAACGCCCGACTGCGAGACCAGGTCAACAACCACACCCACAACCTCCACCGCGCTCAAGCCGACATCGCCACCCTCCGAAGGTCACTGGATGCCGCCAGAGCGAACATCAAACGAGAACGAGAACGCAACGTCACGCAGCTGTTCGCAAATGACGACCACTCACACTAGACGGCCCTGGTTCCGGTGGAGGCTATTGGATTTCGACCAGCGAGGTATCCCAGCCCGGCCCAGGTGCTCACCCATAGGTGCCGGGCGTGGCCAGTCGGTCCGACGCCGCGGCACCGCCTGGAACCGACCCAACGTTTATCGAACACGCGCGTTCTATTGCGACGGATGAGGCGGCTGTGATCCGTGAGCAGTGGGGGTGTGTTGCGATCCGGGCGACCAACCGTCACCTGTTCAACCACTTCTCATGGGGCTTTACGGGCAAGCCGTGTGGCGGTGCTGATACCGGGCGTCCCTGGCCTCGCCACCGCCGCCGTGTTGATCGGGAATCGGGTGGGCCGTTAGTAATCCCACGGCCCGGGGCCCATCATGCCCGGCCCCCACTGTCCAGGGCCCCACTGTCCAGGGCCCATCATGCCCGGCCCCCACGGTCCAGGGCCCCACTGTCCAGGGGCCATCATGCCCGGTCCGTATCCGCCGGGGCCCATCATGCCCGGTCCGTACTGTCCAGGATCCCATGGTCCGGGTCCCCAGCAATTCGGGTCCCAGCCGTTGGGTCCCCAGCACTGGTCCCATGGGCCCTGGACCGGCAGAGCAGGCCCGCTGGTCGATGAATCCCCAGTTCTGGGTTGTGCGACGGTGGTGGTCGTCTCGCTGCCGCCGCTGAGCCCGATAGCGACGGATCCGGCCAGCGCGAGGATGGCCGCGGTGGTGATCGTTGCACGCCTGGTGAACATGGTTCTTCTCACTTATTTGGGTGGGCCGGTGACGTCGAGTTCGGCATACATCCCGGCCCAGTAGTGCCCGGCGATGTTGCAGATCAGCTCGTAGCGTCCCGGGGCCAGGGTGATGGTGGTCCAACTGGTGCCGCCAGGGGCGATGCCGTATTGGGGCGACTGTTCGTCGCCGCGGTCGGCGCCGCAGGTGCGCGAGGCCTCGCCCAGGCTGCCTGACTCGTCGACCTTGCCATCGGGGCCGGTGACACGCCACCCGGGGTACTGGCCCTGTGCCAAGGGCAGTACGACGAGTTCGTGGCTCAACCCGCCGGCGTTGAGTACCCGAAACGACACCGGGCCTGCCGGAACGGAGGCCGGGGTGACGACAACGCGCATCATCCCCATGCTCGGCCATCGGTAGCCGGCTTGCCCCGGGCCGTTCCAGCCCGGCCCCATCATGCCCGGCCCCATCATGCCGCCGCGGCCCATCATGCCCGGGCCCATCATCGCTCCCATGTCGGCGAGGGTGATGTCGACCACCGCGCCCGGTAGCGCCGGCGCGGAACAGGACGGCGGCGGGGCGGCCGGGTACCGCCAGGGGCCCATCATGCCCGGGCCCCAGGCGCCTGGGGCATTGGGGTAGGGGGCGTTGGCGACCGGTGTTTGGCGGCCGAACGGCCCGCTGGCGTGCCAGATCGCGGTGGTGGTGACCCCAAGGATCACCGATGCGATCGCGATGGCCAAGACCAGCCAGAGACGGCGGGAGCGCATCGCGGTCAACGGTGTTCACGCAGCAGCGTCATACGCCGCTGGAATTCGTCTTCGTCGATCTCGCCGCGGGCGAAGCGTTCGGCGAGCAGCCCTTCCGCCCGGGCCGGCCCGGAACCGGGCGGGTGCGCGCTGGTGTGCCGCGGACCGGTCAGGTAGCGGATGGCCAGGACCACGGCGGTGATCACCGCCGCCCAGAACAGCACCATCAGCACGGTCATCAGGATCCAGCCGCCTGATCCCATACCGCCCCAACCCCAACCGTCATACATCATCGTCGTATCCCTTTCGCCTGAAATACCAAGCCCCGCACCGTGGGCAGCTCAAGCCAGCCTGCTCGCGCAGTGCCGATGCCAGGTAGGGCAAATGGTCCTCAATGATCGGTGTCTTTCGGTATTACCAGCTAAAACACAGTATTATCGTCCAATGGCGATTGATAGTGCGGGTTGTCTGGCCGGACCGGCGTCGGGTGTGGATGCGGCGGTGGCGTTGTTCCGCGGCCTCTCTGATGGCACCCGGTTGGCGATCGTGGGCCGGTTGGCCCGCGGGGAGGCCCGGGTGGCCGACCTGGTGGCGGAGTTGGGGTTGGCTCAGTCGACGGTGTCGGCGCATGTGGGGTGTCTGCGCGAGTGCGGTCTGGTGGCGGGCCGTCCGCAGGGACGGCAGGTGTTCTATTCGTTGACCCGCCCGGAACTGCTCGATCTGTTGGCGGCGGCCGAAACACTGCTGGCGGCCACCGGCAACGCGGTCGCGTTGTGCCCCAATTACGGCACTGGCATCGCGTCGGGGTCTGCCTGTGAGTGACACCTGCTGCGGCCACGACGACCCCGGTGCCGACCGCGACGAACACGAGCGGGGCCCGGAGAAACTGTGGCAGGTCAGCGAGATCCGGGCTGCCGCGCTGGCCGGGGTGCTGCTGGTGGCGGGGCTGATCGTGGGCGGGGCCGGCGGGCCCAGACTGGTGATCCTGGTGGCGGAGGCCGCGGCGCTGGTGATCGCCGGTGTCACCTTCGTCCCGTCCACGTTGAAGCGGTTGGTGGCGGGCCAGATCGGTGTCGGCACCCTGATGACGATCGCCGCCGTCGGTGCGGTGGCCCTGGGTGAGGTCGGCGAGGCCGCGATGCTGGCGTTTTTGTTCGCGATCAGCGAAGGCCTCGAGGAGTACTCGATCACCCGTACCCGCCGAGGTTTGCGGGCGCTGCTGTCGCTGGTCCCGACCGTCGCCACGGTGCGCCGCGGCGGGCGCGAATACCGTGTCGCCCCAACCGAACTCGCCGTGGGCGAGGTGATGGTGGTCAAACCCGGGGAGCGCATCGCCACCGACGGTGTGATCACCGCGGGGCGCACCGCGCTGGACACCTCGGCGATCACCGGGGAATCGGTGCCGATCGAAGCCGGCCCCGGTGATGCGGTGTTCGCCGGCTCCATCAACGGCACCGGTGTGCTCGACGTGCAGATCACCGCCACCGCCACCGACAACTCGCTGGCCCGGATCGTACAGATTGTGGAAGCCGAGCAGGCCCGCAAGGGTTCCAGCCAACGCCTGGCCGACCGGGTCGCCCGCCCGCTGGTACCAGCCATCATGGTCGCCGGGGTGATCATCGCGGTAGTCGGCAGCCTGGTCGGGGACCCGCGGGTGTGGATCGAACGGGCGCTGGTGGTGCTGGTCGCGGCCTCACCGTGCGCGCTGGCGATCGCGGTGCCGGTCACCGTCGTCGCCGCGATCGGCGCCGCGAGCAAGATGGGTGTCCTCATCAAAGGCGGTGCCGCGCTGGAGGCATTGGGCCGCATCCGCGGAATCGCACTGGACAAGACCGGCACCCTGACCCGCAACCAGCCCACCGTCATCACCGTGGTACCCGCCGACGGGGTTTCGCGCCCCGAAGTGATGGCGGTGGCCGCCGCGCTGGAGGCCCGCAGTGAACACCCGCTGGCCGCGGCCATCCTGGCCGCCGCCGATCAGGTGACCCCGGCCCGCGATGTTGAATCGGCACCCGGCGCCGGCCTGTCCGGGTGGCTGGACGGAAGTCTGGTCCGGCTCGGGCGGCCCGGCTGGATCCAACCCGGCCCGCTGGCCGAGGTCATCGACCGGATGCAGCGCGCCGGGGCAACCGCGGTGCTCGTCGAACGCGACGGCGCCGTGCTGGGTGCGGTGGCGGTGCGCGACGAGCTGCGACCCGAAGCCCCCGAGGTGATCGGCGGGCTGCGCCGCGACGGCTACCAGGTGGCGATGCTGACCGGGGACAACGCGCGCACCGCCCGGGCCCTGGCCGTCGACGCCGGCATCGACGACGTGCACGCCGACCTGCGGCCCGAGGACAAAGCCCGCATCATCGAGGAGCTGCGCTCCCGGCGGCCCACCGCGATGGTCGGTGACGGCGTCAACGACGCGCCCGCCCTGGCCACCGCCGACCTGGGCATCGCGATGGGTGCCATGGGCACCGACGTCGCCATCGAAACCGCCGACGTCGCCCTGATGGGCCAAGACCTGCGCCACCTGCCCCAAGTGCTGTCCCACGCCCGCCGATCCCGGCGCATCATGCTGCAAAACATCGGCCTATCGTTGGCGATCATCACCATCTTGTTGCCACTGGCCCTGCTCGGTGTCCTCGGGCTGGCCGCCGTGGTGCTCGTGCACGAACTCGCCGAGATCGTCGTCATCGCCAACGGTGTCCGCGCCGGGCGCACCCAACCCCTAGCCGTTATCCCGCGACCAAACCGGCGGCGCGCGAGTCGCATCCGCCGCGCGACAGCAGAGATCGGAAACTCCGTAAACAGCTGAGTAGGAAAGAGACAACGATGACCAAGCTGGCAATATCAACCACACTGCACACCTCCTTCGACGACGCGGTCGCGCGGACCCGAAAAGCCCTGGCCGACCACGGGTTCGGGGTGCTCACCGAGATCGATGTGAAAGCCACCATGAAGGCCAAACTCGACGCCGACATGGCCGACTATCTGATCCTGGGAGCCTGCAACCCGCCGCTGGCGCATCAAGCCGTGCTCAGCGACCCCGAGATCGGGCTGCTGCTGCCCTGCAACGTCGTCGTGCGCGCCGACACCACCCACGGCAACGACACCGTCATCGTCGATGCCATCAATCCCGCGCTGATGGCCGACCTCAGCGACGCACCCGGAGTAGCACAGGTCGCCGAACAGGTCACCACCAAACTGCAAGCCGTCATCGACGCACTCGACCACACCTAACCCACCCCGGGTCATGGGTGGCCGTGCGAACGATGACGGGTGCGCGCTGGGGTGGTAGGCCACCGGCCACGCTGTTGGAGAAGACCCGCAATCGAAGGCCTACCTGCACTCGTCAAGCCGGCCAATCCGATTGTCGTCGACCGCAACCCCGACCCGGAGGCGTTGTTATGCCGCAGATTCGCTTGGATATCGCCGATGCCGTCGAATTGAACGAGCTCCTGCAGTTCGTCAACGACTGGCTCGCCTCCGACACCGAGCGCCTCGACGCAGCACTGACCCACTACGTCGGTCATCCCGCCTGCACCGCCGACGAACTCCGCGCCGACCTTGACCGGTTCATCTTCCTGCTCGGTGGCAATGACGGCGAACCACTCTTCGGACACGAATAGCAAAAGGTGCTCTGCGACGCGCCAGTCGCACCACAGCGGTGGGGCTGGCGCAGCCCAACCCGCAGGGTCGGGAAGGTGGCACGCGGCCCGCCGAAGTCGGAACGCATCTACACGTTCCTGCACCGAACCGACCACAACCGACCAGCACGAACGAACCAGGCTGAAACGGCTACCGCTGAGGCGTGGTTGGGACGGCCGGAGTTGTGGTCGGCGATGGCTGCTGACCGGGACCCATCATCCCGGGTCCCCACGATCCGGGGCCCGTCATCCCGCCCGGTCCCCACGATCCGGGGCCCGTCATCCCGCCCGGTCCCCACGATCCGGGCCCCATCATCCCGCCGGGCCCCATCATCCCGCCGGGCCCCATCATCCCGCCGGGCCCCATCATCCCGCCGGGATAAGACGCACCGCGCCCGTCACGGTAACCGCCGCCGTACTGCCTCCCGACGAAGAACCCGGAGAAGAAGATCACCGCAACGATAAACACGACACCAGCAACGATGCCCACCCATGCCGCGCTCTGGGCAAGCCTATTGGGACGATCCGATCCAGGCGACAGCTCCCCGCGCCGCTGCGCGGTGGCCACCGCTGACGGTTCGGTCCGGGATTCGGGTGTTTCGGTCATGACTCGATCATGCCGACCCCACCCAAGCGATGAATCGAAACGTCGCGTTCTTCATCGAATCTTCACTGAACCACTAGCTCACCAATACCGATCGACGACCCGGATCGATCTGGAGATCGTGGCGGTCGCCCCGAACGCTATGCAGAAGCGTTCACCGTTGTTCACTGCAGCACGGCCCGGTTTCCTGCACCATCTTGAGCCGCTCGCAACGCTGCTTGGACGCATCGCGCCGAGGCTGGGTGCCGTCCAGGTCCTCCCCATCGACAGGGCGACGTAAACCTCGCGCAACCAAGCACACCTTGCAATGATCCAAGTATCAATGGAATATTGGAACGAAGTGGTTGTACGGCGCGGTTGGAGGCGAATTGATGGGCGATGTGAACGTGATCCCGCTGGTAGACGAGGGGCTGGGAAATTCGGCGTATCTGGTGGACTTGGCGGATGGTCGCGCGCTGGCGGTCGACGCGAGCCGTGATCTGCGCCGGTTGCGAGAGGCCGCCGAGAAACGGGGGTTGAAGCTGGCGTACGCCGCGGACACCCACCTGCACGCCGATTTCCTGACGGGCGCGGTGGCGCTCGCGGCCAGCGACGGCGCGACGGTGCTGGCGTCGGCGGCCGGCAATCGGGAGTATCCCCATACCCCGCTGGCCGACGCCGACGAGGTCGACCTGGGCGGGCTGACGCTGCGCACGCTGGCCACCCCCGGACACACCCATGAGCACATTGCCTTCGAGCTGCTCGACGGTCCGCGAACTTTGGGCGTGTTCACCGGCGGCTCGCTTCTGGTGGGGTCTGCCGCCCGTACCGACCTGGTGGCGCCGGAGCGGACCGAGGAACTCGCGCGGGCACAGTACCGGTCGCTGCATCGGTTGGCCCGCCTCGACGACGACGTCGCGGTGTGGCCCACTCACGGGGCGGGCTCGTTCTGCTCCGCGCCACCCGGGGCCCAGCGGACCTCGACGATCGGCATCGAACGCGCCACCAACGCCCTGCTTCGCGCCGACAGCGAGGACGTGTTCGTCAAGCAGCTGCTGGATTCCCTAGGGAGCTTCCCGCCCTATTTCTTGCGGCTCGGCGAGATCAACCGCCGCGGCCCCGCCCTCGTCGAGGGGGACACGCTGCACTCCCTCCGTGCCCCTGAGGTTGCAGCCCTGCGGGCCTCGGGCGCCGCTGTGGTGGACGTGCGGCCGATCACCGACTTCGCCGCCGGCCATGTCCCCGGATCGGTATCCATCGCACTGCGGCCGGTGTTCGCGACCTGGCTGGGCTGGCTTGTCGCATCGGACAAGCCGCTGGTGATCGTGCGCAACCCCGACCAGGATCCCGCCGAGATCGTGTGGCAGGCCCGCAAGATCGGCTACGACCTGATCGCCGGCGAGCTCGACGGTGGCATGTCGTCCTGGACCGCCGCCGGTAAGCCGACGAGCACGATCCCGCTGGTCACCGCCGAGCGGATCGGCGCCGTCCGGGTCCTCGACATCCGGCAGGACAACGAATTCGCCTCCGGCCACCTACCCGCCGCCGACCACATCGAGCTCGGCGCGCTGGCCGGTCGCGCCGGCGACCTGCCAGCCGGACCGACCGTGGTGATGTGTGGCCACGGGGAGCGGGCGATGAGCGCTGCCAGCGTGCTGGCGGGCGCCGGCCGCCACGACCTGGCCGTGCTCGACGGCGGACCGCAGGACTGGGCCGAGTCGACCGGCCAGTCCCTGCAGGTCGCCTCGTGAACCCCCTGCCGCACAAGACCACCGCTGATCAGCGCATCGAGCTGGGGTTGCGCCAGAACGCCGCCCAGTTCACCCTGCTGGTCGTGGTCAACGCCCTGGTCGGCGGAATGCTCGGCCAGGAACGGACCGTCCTGCCGCTGTTGGGTGAGCGGGTGTTCGGTATCCGCGCCTACACGGCGGGGCTGTCGTTCATCCTGGTGTTCGGGGTGGCCAAGGCCGCCACCAACTACTTCGCCGGCACCTGGTCCGACCGGTTCGGCCGCAAACCGGTGCTGGTGGCCGGCTGGCTGGTCGCGGTTCCCGTGCCGCTGCTGCTGATCTGGGCGCCGTCGTGGTCGTGGGTCATCGTCGCCAACGTGCTGCTCGGCATCAGTCAGGGCCTGACCTGGTCGACCACCGTGGTGATGAAGATCGACCTGGTCGGCCCGGCACGACGCGGTCTCGCGATGGGCCTCAACGAGGCTGCTGGCTACGGCGCGGTCGCGGTCACCGCCCTGGCCACCGGCTATCTGGCCGAGTCCTACGGCCTGCGCCCGGCGCCATTTCTGCTCGGTATCGCGTTCGCCGCGCTCGGCCTGGGACTGTCCACCCTTGCAGTCAGGGAGACCCGCGAGTACGCGCGGCTCGAGGCTGCGACCCACGTGGCCCGCGCCGACGGCCGCCACGACCACCTGCACAGCGAGTTGACCAATCGGGAAGTGTTCACCCAGACCAGCCTCCGCGAGCCGGCGCTGTCATCAGCCTGCCAGGCCGGCCTGGTCAACAACCTCAACGACGGCCTGGCCTGGGGCCTTTTCCCGATCCTTTTCGCCGCCGCCGGGCTGTCGGTCGGGAAGATCGGTCTGCTGGCCGCGCTGTACCCGGCGGTGTGGGGAGTCGGTCAGCTGGTCACCGGCGCGCTCTCGGACCGGTGGGGCCGCAAATGGATGATCGCCGCCGGAATGTGGCTGCAGGCAATCGCTTTGGGCCTGATCGCCTACGTTGACACGTTCGCGATATGGGCCGTCGCGGCGGTGCTGCTCGGCGCAGGAACCGCGATGGTCTACCCGACCCTGCTCGCCGCGATCGGCGACGTCGCCCACCCGGCCTGGCGGGCCCGGGCCGTCGGAACCTACCGACTGTGGCGCGATGGCGGCTTCGCGGTCGGCGCACTGCTCGCCGGCATTGTCGCCGACGCCCTCGGAATCCGCGCCGCGATCTGGACCGTGGCGGCTCTCACCGCGATATCGGGCCTGATCGTCGCGCTGCGCATGTACGAGACCCACCACCGACCCGCAACCACCGCGCAGGAGAAAGCCACCAATGGGTGATCGCGCGACCAAGGACGCCCTGTTCGCCGAATTCGCCGCGCTCGGCAAGGCCCTGGGCAGCCCCAAGCGGCTCGAGGTGCTCGACCTGCTGGCCCAGGGGCCCCGCAGCGTGGACGAGCTCGCAACCGCCACCCAGGTTGGGATCAGTAGCTGCTCGGCACACCTGCAAGCACTGCGCCAAGCCGGCCTGGTCGACACCCGACGCGAGGGCACGCGGATCTTCTACTCCCTGGCCGGCGACGACGTCGCCGCACTGTGGGACCACCTGCGCCGAGTCGCCCAGCGACACCGCCCGCACACCGAACTCGCGCGACGCGCCTATCTGGGCCCCGAGGACACCACCGCCATCAACACCGACGAACTCCTGCGCCGCCTCGACGGCGGCGACACCGTCATCCTCGACGTACGCCCCGACCCCGAGTACACCGCCGGCCACCTCCCAGGAGCGGTCCACATCCCACTCGATGAGCTCACTCAGCGCCTTTCGGAATTACCCCCGGGCCGGGAGATCGTCGCCTACTGCCGCGGCCGCTACTGCGTGCTAGCCCACGATGCGGTTCGCCTGTTGAGCCGCCACGGAATGACCGCCCGACGCGCCGCCGACGGCATCCTCGAATGGAAACTCGCCGGCCTGCCCATCGACACCGGCGCCGCCTGAGAGCAGTTCAGCAGCGCCTTCAGGCACCGAGGCAGCCACACCTGGGCCTTGGTTGACGGCTGGATCACCGACCATGGACGCGAAAGACAAACGTTGACACACCCCGAGCCAGCCGAACTCACGGCACCCGACTTCGCCTCGATCCAACGGCGCACAATCCGTGTCCTCATGGCGGCACAAATCTTCAGCGGCGCCGGCCTGGCCGCGGGGATCAAAGTCGGAGCCCTGCTCGCCCAAGACATGCTCGGCTTGTACCGGCTTGGCCGGGGTGCGCAATGCGGTGCACCCGATGACCTCCGACGTCGTACAGATGTGTACTACTTAGGTGACAGTTTCACCGGCGGTCAACATGTAGAAGACGATCTGACCAGGCGCCACGACGCCAAAGTGCCACTTCCTTACAGATAAGCGGTAGGCCACCACCCCCAACCCAGCCCGCTGGGCATCGGCTGGACAGCGCTCACCGCGCTGGTGATGTTCGCCTTGGCAGCTGGCAAGGCCCGCACCGGCGCCTCCTTGAACAACCCGGTGTTGCGAGCACCGAGGGTCGGGTGACGCTCATTGATCGGCTGCTCGCGGTGGCGGTGCCGGTGAGTTTGATCCTGAACACCGCACTGGGCTGGTGGTGGGCCGATCCGGTCGCCAGCTACCTGCTGGTGTTCGACGCGGTCCGCGAGGTTCGTACCATCTTCTCCACCGGTGAGCACGTGTGACCGGTCCGTTGGGGTCAGACCCGCTGATCGGCATCGCGGGCGCTTCTACACACCGTGGGGCACAACCATACAGATAGGACCGCTAGCAAAGTCTGGATTGGTCTAGTTCTTAAAGGGGCGATCCGCACAACCGCTTTTCTGCGAACCTCGCGAACGTAGCCGATACCGTCCGTTCGTCACGCTGGGCAGAGGGCTCACCGCGAACGTTACGAACGCCAGTCGGCCACGGTGCTAACTATTTCGATGTCACCGGGCAGGCTCCCGACAGCGTGGTGTATGCCAACGCCGACGAGGACCTGATCGTCTGGCTCAAGCCCGCACCGGTGCAGAGCCCGGCCACCGGATCGGCTCCGCGGGCCCGCCAGGCCCCGGCCACCACCAGCACGCCGGCCACCTCGACCAGCGCCGCCCCCACCACCAGTGGCGCGCCGACCACCAGCGCGGCACCCACCAGCTCGCCGGCCGCGACCACCGAGCCGACCACCCCCGCCACCCCGGTCCCGTCCGGTAGCGCGGGAACCCCACTGCCCGCCGATGCCGTGCCCGCGCAGGCCCCGGCCGGCAGCGCCGGCACCCCGCTGCCCACGGGTGAGGTTGCGCCCGCCGGTACGCAGCCGGCCCCGGCCGCTGCTGCCGAGGCCGGTGCCGCAGAAGTGCCGGTCCCTGCCGAAGCCGTCCCGGCACCCGGCGGAAGCGCGGGCACGCCGCTGCCCGCCGGCGCCGCCCCGACGACGACCGTCGTGGTGCCCGCCCCGGCCGGCTGATCAGCTACCGCAGGGTCGCTCAGGAGTGTGACGTCCACCAGGCGTAGATGTGGTCGAGCGTCGGACCTCCTGGGCGGCCCTGCACCACGCTGAACAATTGCTTGTCGATATCGCTCCAGGCGAGCATCGGGTTGTCGCCCTGGATGCCGCAGACCAGCGTGCCGCTGACCTCTTGCGGTGACGCATTGTGGCGCCACGGCCCCGGTGTTCACTCACCCTTTCGACAGTTGTCGACAAACCTGGTTGGACGTGGTGCAATTGCCTCCATTTGCTCCCCGCGGGGTGAGCCGCGGTCGGCAACTTTCTGACATCCTCACCGACGCGCTTCCCGCACCCGCTCCGACGGGAGCACCGCGGCTGCAGCGGCGACGATGCGATCGACCTCGTCACGATCGCGCACGTGGCCGGCCAGTCGGTCACCACCGGGCGAGCGGGATAGCGTGCTCGCCAATCAGACTGCGCCCTCTGCGATTCCGTGGGATCGTCCACCACGGGCGCGCCATCGATGAGATGTTGCGGTCGGATCTGGATGTCCCGAAAGAGCAACGCCCCACCGCGCGAAAGGTTTTGGCACGTCTGGTCGATGAGCATGACGCGGACGGCTTGTCGTATTCGACGGTGTGCGACCACGTTCGGAAACGTCGCCCGCAGATCGCGGCGGAGGCGGGTCGGCCGTTGGAAGCAAGGGTTTGTGCCCCAGACGTATCGGCCCGGTACTGAGGCCGAGGTCGATTTCCATGATCTGTGGGTGGTGCTGGCCGGGGTGAAGACCACGACCGCGCTGTTCACCATGCGGCTGTCGTTCTCCGGGTGGGCAGCGCACCGACCCAAGGCCAGGAGGCGTTCTTGGAAGGCCACGTCTACGGGTTCGCCCGCCTGGGCAGGGTACCGGTCGACAAGATCCGCTACGACAACCTCAACAGCGCGGTCAAGCAGGTGCTGTTCGGGCGGTCTGCTGGGCGGATTATGCACCCGCAACCGTTTCGCGGGATGTGAGCTTTGCGCTTCCCGCCCACCACCCGGCTCGGACTTCCCCGCAGGCGGTCGCTGACTGAGCACATCCGCCGATACTGCGATAGGCTTATTCCACGTCGTGCACGCTCGGTTAAGCGGACAGCCCGAGAACGCGGCGGACGGTCGGCGCGGCCCGCCTCACTCGTGGTAAACACCATGTCGTCTAACTGATCGGTCCTCTAATGAGCGTTGCAGCCAGTGCTGACCCGTCTCCTATCGGCTATGTCATCGAATGCCGCGGCGCATGGGTGCGGGCCCAGATCCGCAGTGTCGCCTCGGTCATCTCTGTCACGGGAGGTCTTGATGGGGCCAACGTCGAGGCCGTGCTGGGCCACCTCAGTCGATTCACCACCCTGGGCAGCCCGTTGATCGTCGATGTCGACAGCGCCGACATCGGTGACAGCGCGGCCTTCGAGCATCTGCTGGCGACCTTCGGCGCCCAGTGCCGCCGCCACAGCATCGAGTGGGTGCTGGTCGCCAAGGCTGACCGTTGCCACCTGTCACCGACCGATGAGCAGCACGTCCTGCACGCCGATTCGGTAGCTGAGGGCTTGCAGCACTTCGTCTGGGCCAGCCACGCACGCCGAAACATTCCCCAGGCCCGAAAAACGAGGGGCTCGGGTCGGGGTCGCTGATGCTGCGGGTGCGGAGCCACTGCCTCGGGCCACGGATCCGACGATTGCCTGCAGCGTTAGACGGCGCCTCTCTGTGTCAAGAGCCTGGTATCGGGGTCGGTTGTAGGGTGGCTGCTGGTAGGCCCGGGAAGTGACTTGTCCGAAGCGTGAGTGTGCGGGGTTTGAGCTGGCCGCGCTGGATGTTGGAGTTGCCCCCGAGTGTCCTCCCGGGCCTGCCCCAAGTCTGGCTGCGTCGCGGATGAGCTGTCGGTAGACGACGTCGGAGAGGCGTCGTTTGAGGCAGCGCAACGCTTCTCGGTGGCACTTTCCGGCAGCGCGTTTTCTTCGGTAGTAGGCCCGCCCCGGGGTCTCACGGGCGATCTGAGTGATGGCCATCGTGTGCAGGCAGCAGTTGTTCTCGACGCGCTATAACGGGGAATCAGTTGGGGCGGTGCTGTATTGGTCGACGGCCCCTATCGTTGATGGGTATGTTTGCCGCGGAGGCGAAGGCGCGGTCTACGGGCGGTGTCGCTGGGTACCGATATGAAGGATTGCGGTCCCGAGGACGTCTGCGGCTTTGAAAGCCACGCTGGCTCCCGCGAGAACCGGCGCGGCGGCTTGAAATCCTGGAACTAGGGCTGCCCCGTAGGCTGCGAGTGAGGCACCACCGGAGGCCACCTCGAGTAACCCGCTGACGGGATGGCCGTGAGACGCCGAATTCACTCCTGTCTGGAGGTTGGTAATCGCCCCCGTCGGGGTGGCCGCGCCACTTAGCTGGACCAATTGCCTGCCGACGGATACCACTTCGCTGATGGCAGCGCTGACAGACGGCACTGCGGCGGTGCTGACAGACCGTCGTGCGCCCGACATAGTGGCAAGCGCGGGTGAGGTAGACGGCGAGCTTACCGTGTTCGCGCTCAGGACAGTACGGATCGTGGTGAGTCCTCCGGGCGCCTTATGGGCAGCAGCAGTGAGTGAGTCAATGTGGACAGCAGTGGGTGTGGCATTTGATGATTTGCTGGCAGCGGCTGGGTTGCTGGTGTTGCTGCTTGACGACGGTTCGGAGTTGGGAGCACCGACTTTCACCGATGTGATGTGAGAGCTGCTTGATTGTTTACTAGGTGACGAGTTGCCGGGCGCGGCGTCCGCGTGCGCTACCCCCGACCCGCTGGCCAGCGTGGCGGCACCCACACCCAGCGTGACTGCGCCTGCTCCCAGCCACACGTACCCCTGGGTGCGGGCGCGATGCTCGTTCATTGCCCGGTGTCGACCCGTCATCTCTCAATTCCCGTCTCACGTCTTCACGTCACCAATCTGACCTTGACCCTGTCCCCAATCGAATTAATACCCCAGGAAGGGACGCGGCGGCCAGCTGACACTGAACCATCCCGCGTTTGATGCACGTTTGATGCACGTTTGATGAACACTTCTTTTCGTAGGAAGGTGCATTTCATGACGAGCAAGTACGATGTCGCTTGCCAGGATGAGATCCCCCCTCCCGAGACCGTGGAGGCACGATCTCGGGGCGCCGCTTAGTCTTACTTAGCACTGCGCCGATGCCGGTCGCCGCCGCCAACCCCGTCCACCACGGGCAGGTGGCGGTGCAACAGCAGCACCTCGACCAGCTCACGGGTTCCCCGGGCCATCACCGTGAGCACGTCGCGCCGCGGCCCAGAACGCCTCATGGGCGGCGGTGAACACACTCGCGCCGTGTGGCTCACGATGCCATTTCTCGCAGAGAAAACGGCTTGCAATCATGTTTTACTGTCAGTAAATGCGATGTAGCTGAAACCTCGGCATGCGCGACTGTCCTTGCCTGGTGTCAGGAGGAGGGTTGATGAAATGAGTTGCTAGGCAGCAACAAATCTAAACAGCGCGACGAATCGTTGACTGGAATGCTGCTGCTGTTGCGCAGTTCACATTGTTGCTAAAGCCGTGCTGAAGTCACTCTGGCGGGCAGGAATTTGACCGCGGGAGTGCAGAGGACGCCATGGCCGCCGCTTGACCGTCCTGCCCACGCCGGGCCGCACCCACGTGGGCAGCCCGCTTCCTACGATACCGACGGAGGTCACACCATGACCGTGGACATCACCACCGACCCGCCCGCTCAATTGACCGCTCCACGCGCGACCACCGGCACGTTGGGAGAACTGGACGTCGACATGGTGGCGGCGCTCTGCCGGGCGAGTACTCGGCGGGGATTCAATCCGTTCATCGACATCGACTGGGACGCACCCGAGAACCTGTTGGATGCGAACGATCCGCGCTGGCAGCTCGATCCCGCCGTCGCTCCGCTCGCGACGACGTCTTGGTATGCGCAGCAACCACTTCAGCGGCGCATCGAGATGAGTCGCTGGATCACCGCGAACATCCTCAAGGTCACCCTCCAGTTCGAAATGATGTTGATCCGTGGCGTGATTCACTACGCCGGGACCTTGCCGAACGGCTCTGTGGTGTTTCGGTATCTGCTGCACGAGCTGACCGATGAATGCCATCACATCCAAATGTTCCAGGAATTTGTCAACCGCTCGGGCGACGACGTTCCCGGGATGCGGCGAGGCTCACGGATCTTCGGGCCAATCCTGGGCTTTATTGGCGGCTACGCCAACATCTTTCTGTTCATCGGAGTTCTGTGCGGGGAGCAGCCTCTGCACTTCCAGCAGACGCTGCAACATCGTGGCTCGACTGCGGTGCCCCCGCTGCTGAACAAGATCACCTCCATTCACCTGGCGGAGGAAGCCCGGCACATCTCGTTCGCCAACCAGTATCTGGCGCAGCGCGTTGCCGCGGCGGGACGGTGCCGGCGGATGTTGTACGCCTTGGCATTCCCTGTCTACCTTCGGTGGTTGATCGGCGAAATGATCGCACCACCACGCGCGTTCGCCCGGCAGTTCGGCATTCCCCGGCGCGTGTTCAAGGCCGCCTATTGGCGTAGCGCCCGATCGCGGCAGATGTTGGCTGAATCGGCCGCTGACGTGCGGCGCGTCGCCGAAGACCTTGGGCTACGCACGGTCTGGTCACGGTGGCTGTGGTCGCTGCTGGGTATCGACGGGCGGTTACCGCGGTACCGCGGTGAACCCGATCGGAGTCAACCGTTCATCCGTATGGCAGGGCTGCCAGCAGTGATGTGGCGGCGTGTAGCGGCCGCGGCGATGATGGCGGGCGTTGCTCTTGCGGCGACACCGGTCGGGTTGCGGATCATCGCGGTGGCCGCGGCCGCAGCAGCAGTGTGGGCGTCCTACCATCTGCTGCGGGCCCGTCGCGGTGGTGTGGTGGGCAACCAGCCTTTTGAGTGGCCCAGGCTGGTTGTCTGGGTGGTGGTCTGCGTGGCCATGGTTCCCGCCGGTGGGGTGATCGGACTGGCGTTGGTGGTGTTCATGATCCTTGCACTCGCCGAATTCATGCCGACGTTATGACCGAATTGCCATCCTTACTATGCACGCGCCGGTCGGCTGACATCGGTTAGCCTAGCTGGCGGTCGCCGGTGCGGGAAAGACGATGGCGGGTGACATCGCCGGAGGAGGCTGCGATGGGCGCGGCGCCGGTGTAGGTGGCGAACGCGTCGGCTGAGCGGAAGCGGGTGAACGGTGCCGACTCGGGCCACGATTTTGGCGGCGTTGAGGACCCCGATTCCGGTGAGCTCGGTCAGGGTGGTTCCGGATGCTTCGACGGCAGCTGCGATGTCGCCGGCGGCTTTGGCGATGCGACGGTCGAGTGCGCGGATCTCGGCGACCAGGACTCCTGACACGGAGTCAGTGCCCGGTCGGTAGTTCTGTGCTGTGATCTGCGGATTTGCCGGTGTGTCGTGGTGCGACCCGGGCCTTGATGCGTAATAATAAATAGACTTAATTGCTGCGATTCTAGGGTGGTGGATGATGGCCGTGATGACCATGCAGCCGCCCCTGCCGCTGGCGCCGCAGGACGCCCGCCCGATCGGTACCGCCGCGGCGATCGTCGAGGACGACAACGGCGGCCGGGTGTTCGTGCACGGCAATCTGGCCTACGCCTGGGATTGCGGCGACGCCGTGGCGCGTCGGTTCGCGGCGGTGTCGCTGGTGAGGATCAAGGCGGCCACTCAGCTCGAGGTCGCCGAGGCGTTCGCGGTGAAGCCGGCGACGGTGCGGCGCTGGGAGACCTGGCTCACCGACTCCGGCGTGGTCGGGCTGCTCGGGGAACGTAAAGGGCCCAAACGCAAGTCGAAACTCACCGCCGAGGCCGTCGCCCGCATCCAGCGTCTGCGCGACGGGGGCGCGTCCTACCGCGCCATCGCCGCCGAGACCGGTGTGTCGGAGGGCAGTGTCCGCAACGCGATCGTGCTCGCCGATGACGGCGCCCGCGCCGAGGAAGCGTGCCCGGCAACGACGTCCGATGTTCCTCCCGGGCCTGAGCCCGAGGTTGAGAAAGATTGCTCTGCAGCGGTTTCCGATGATCTTTCCGGGCAGGTGCCGGTGTTGGCTGATCCGGTCGACCGTGGCGCCGAGCGGGTATTGGCGCGGTTCGGGTTGGTCGCCTCGGCGCCGCCGGTGTTCACCGGGTGCGCACGCGCCCCGCTGGCGGGACTGTTGCTGGCGCTGCCGGCGCTCGCGGGCACCGGGCTGATCGAGGATGCCCACGCCGTCTACGGCGGGTTACCCAACGGGTTCTATTCGCTAGACACGATGCTGTGCGAGAGTGTGTTCCGCGCTCTGCTGGGCGAGGCCCGCGCGCAGGGCGCGGCCCGGATCGATCCGCCCGCGCTGGGTCGGGTGCTGGGGTTGGACCGGGCGCCGGAGGTCAAGACGATCCGCCGCAAGATCAAGTATCTGGCCGAGGCGGAAAAGGCCGGCGACTGGATCGCCGCGATGGCCGCCCGCCATGTCCAGGCCCGCCCCGAGCAGGCCGCAGTGCTCTACGTCGACGGCCACGTGCGCGCCTATCAGGGCACCCGCAAGATCGCGAAAACCCATGTGCCCAGGTTGAAGTTCCCCGCCCCGGCCACGCTGGAAACCTGGGTGGCCGATGCCGTCGGGGATCCGCTGCTGGTGGTGATGGCCGAACCGGGCGCCTCGCTGGCCGCCGAGCTGCGCCGGCTGATCCCGCAGCTGCGCGGCATGGTCGGCGATGACCGCCGGGTGCTTGTCGGGTTCGACCGCGGCGGCTGGTCGGCGACGTTGTTCGCCGACCTGCACGCCGCCGGGTTCGACACCCTGACCTGGCGCAAGGGCAGGATCGCCGACGTCGAGGTTCACTCGCCCATTCGACAGTTGTCGACAGACCTATCATCATCGCCTGACATGTGAGACAAGACATGTGATCGATCTGTTTATACAAGATGATCTGTCGCGCCGCAGGCGCATCCGCTCCGCATTGAACTCCGAGAGCGACTCAGCGGCGGTCAACCTCACATAGGACCCATCGCGGCAGTGAAGTCTTCGTAGCGCCTCGGCTACTCCAGGACAACTACCCGGCAATCGCCGTGTCGTCAGCTGAGGGGCATCACGACACCCACGAAGGGGATGACGATGTCGAGCATTTATCAGCAGATCGGCGGTGGGGAGGCCCTGGAGGCGGTCGTCGAGGACTTCTATGCCCGTGTCCTCGCCGATGAGGAACTGGCCGGCTTCTTCAGCGGAACGAATATGGCGCGCCTGAAAGGCAAGCAGGTGGAGTTCTTCGCGGCCGCCCTCGGCGGCCCCGAACCCTACACCGGAGCATCCATGAGTCAGGTGCACCGGGGCCGCGGAATCACCATGCACCACTTCAACCTGGTAGCCGGACATCTCAGCGACAGCCTGGACGCTGCGGGTGTTCCCGGTGACATCGTCGAGCAGATCATCGGTGCGATCGCACCGCTGGCATCCGACATCGCGAGCGTGCCCGCCTGAGCGTCCAGGCACCCACCGCCGACGCGCGCGGTGAGACCCAACCGACTCAGCCCGAGTCGGTGCCGGTGCAGTTGACGAGGCGACCGTCGGCCGGAACTGCCTTTCTACGTGGTGGGCCGGGTGTCGATGTGGATGTTGCCGTCGTCGGTGGCCCTGACGTGGTAGGGGCGGACAGTGTCGCCGCCCGCGGCGAGTTCGGCGCCGCTGGCTAGGTCGTAGGTGTGTCCGTGCAGGGGGCAGACGACGACGCGGTCGTCGATCAGTCCATCGGCCAGTGGTCCGCCGCGGTGCGGGCATACGGCTGCCAGCGCGCGCAGGGTGCCGTCGCGCAGCCGATAGACGGCGACTTCGGTGCCGTCGACGTCGTAGGCCCGTCCCTCGCCGACGGGGATGTTGTCGATAGAGCCGACGCAGTGCGAGCTCATCGGTGGCTCCTGCTTTTCGCGCGGACGCTCATCGCACCGGCACCTGAGGCAGCACGGTCAGCGGCAGCGAGGTCCGGAACTGGCCCGGGGTAGCGGGTTGCGCGCCGTCCTTCCACGGGTCGCGGTAGGCGTCGACTGCCTTCTGCATGTCGGCATCCAGTCGCTCGCCGAGGCCGTCGCGGTCGGCCACCACGACGGCGCGGATCTCGTCGATGCTGATCCGCGGCACCCAGGCGTAGGTGCGTTCCAGCCAGTTGGCGTTCTCCCGGTAGTACTGCAGGAAACGTCCGGTCAATCGGATCACCTCGTCGGGATCATCGACGGTGGCCAGCAGGTCGCCCTTGCGGATGTGCGCGCCGGCGGCGCCGCCGACGTAGATCTCCCAACGCCCGCCGTCGATGGCCACCACGCCCAGGTCTTTGCAGAGGGCTTCGGCGCAGTTGCGTGGACAGCCGGTGACGGCGAGCTTCATCTTTCCCGGGCCGGCGATGCCCTGGAAGCGTTCTTCGATCGCGATACCCAGCGCGGTGGAGTCACCGACTCCGAAGCGGCAGAAGTCCGATCCGACACAGGTTTTCACCGTGCGGAAGCTCTTGCCGTACGCGAAACCTGAGGGCATGTCGAGGTCTGCCCACACCGCGGGCAGGTCCTCCTTGCGCAGCCCGAGCAGGTCGATTCGTTGCCCGCCGGTCAGTTTGATCATCGGCACGTCGTACTTGTCGGCGACGTCGGCGATCGTGCGCAGCTGCGCGGAGGTGGTCACTCCGCCCTTCATCTGGGGGACGACCGAGAAGGTGCCGTCGCGCTGGATGTTGGCGTGCACCCGGTCGTTGATGAACCTGGCGTCGCGTTCGTCGACGAACTCGTCGGCCCACATCATCTGCAGCAGCGACGCCAGCCCCATCTTCGAGGTGGCATCTTCGCGTCCGTCGGGTGCCAGAGCGGCGAACACCGAGGACACCGAATGCAATTGGAGTTCACGAATCAGATCCATCAGTTCCGGCTTGGGGTAGGGGATCCCGGGCACGTACCAGCTTGCCGACGGGTCCTCCTCGACCGCGCCGTCGGCGGCCCACTCCACGATCTGGGCGACCAGTGATTTGCAGGAGCCGCAGCCCTTGCCGGCGCGGGTCGCGGCCATCACCCCGGCCACGGACTTCTCGCCGGCGTTCACGCACGCCACTAGCGCGTCCTTGCTGACACCGTTGCAGTTGCAGACTTGCGCGTCGCCGGCCAGTTCGGCGACGCCGACTTCGGCGTCGGGGGTGCCGATGTCGAACATCAGCGAGATCCGTTCCTCTGGAAGCGGTAGGCCGCGGTCGAAGGCCTGCATCAGGAACGCGACCTTGCGGACGTCGCCGACCAGGGTGGCGCCGACCAGCTTGCCGTCGCGGACCACGATGGTCTTGTAGATGCCATGTTTGGGTTCGGAGAATTGGACGAACTCGTCGTCGGGATGCTCCGGTCCCTTCAGGCCCATCGACGCGACGTCGACGCCGGCGACCTTCAGTTTCGTGGCCATTCGTGACCCGTGATAGGCCGCGCCGGTATCGGTGCCGGTGAGGTGATCGGCCAGTACGGCGGCCTGTTCCCACAGTGGGGCGACCAGCCCGTAGACCTGGCCGCGGTGTTGTGCGCATTCCCCGACGACGTAGACGTTGTCGTCGTCGATGGAGCGCATGTGGTCGTCGACGACGATGGCGCGCTCTACCGTCAGGCCGGCGCGTTGGGCTAGCCCGACGTTGGGTCGGATGCCGGCCGAGACGACGAGCATGTCGCAGGCGATCTCGGTGCCGTCGGCGAACACGATCCCGGTCAGCGCGCCGTCGGTACTCACGACCTTTGTGGTGATCGTGTCGGTGTGGACGGTGATGCCGATGTTCTCCACCGAGCGGCGCAGGATGGCGCCGGCGGCGTCGTCGAGTTGGGCGTTCATCAGGGTGGAGGTGGCGTGGACGACGTCGACGGTGAGGCCTCGGCTTTGGAGGCCGCGGGCGGCTTCCAATCCGAGCAGCCCGCCGCCGATCACGACGCCCTTGGTCTTGCCGGTGGCGTAGTCGATCATCGCCGCGCAGTCATCGAGGCTGCGGAACCCGAACACCCCTGCGGTCAAGGTCTTGTCGTCGGCCCACATCCCGTCCATCGGGGGGAAGAAGGAGCGGCTGCCGGTGGCCAGAATGAGCCGGTCGTAGTGCATCGCGGTGCCGTCGTCGGCGTGCACGACGCGGGCGTATCGGTCGACCTTGACCACGCGGACCCCAGCCCGCAGGTCGATGTCGTTGTCGAGGTACCAGTCCACTGGGTTGAGGTAGATCTCGGCGGTGTCATCGGAGCCGGCGAGCACATTGGACAGCAGGATGCGGTTGTAGTTGCCGTACGGCTCGTCA